>CALGFJ010000108.1 GCA_937881055.1 uncultured Acidimicrobiaceae bacterium
GAGACCGGGTGGTGTAGACGTGCATCAATATCCGTATGCACATCGGCATCGAGCCGGGCACGTCAATCTCGCTGGCGCAGAGCAGGGGAATGTCCCCGAAGCCAATGCCCCGAGCAACCGTGGCCGGAAAGATCGAGGTCAGGTCGCGCGTCGTCGTGAAAATCACGCTCACGACGTCATCGTGCGCCAGTTCGTTGCGATCCATTATCGCGCGAAGTAGTTCCTGGGTGGCGTCTTCAATCGTCGCGGGCGTGTCTTCATCACACGTGGTGGCCCCGCGAAGGCCCCGCAATTGTGCCGATCTCATGTAGGCATCGTAGAGGCGATTGCGTCACTCATCCCCACGGCCTCCATGAGTCGGCGCACTTCGGCCAACGAAAGTTGACGCGACGAGCCGGGTGAGAGCGTGGCGTCTTGAATCGGTCCGATGCGTGTGCGCACGAGACGGGTGACGTCGTGTCCGACCGCGGCGCACATCCGTCGCACCTGACGGTTACGTCCTTCGTGAATCACGATCCGCAAGAGGCCCTCGCTGACGCGACTGACCTGGGCCGGACTGGTCATGCCGTCGTCGAGCTCCACGCCTTCACGCAGACGACGCAGGGCCGCCGGTGAGGGGTCGCCCTCGACGCGCGCGAGGTACTCCTTGGGAATGCCCGAACTGGGGTGCGTGAGCAGGTGAGCGAGCCGGCCGTCGTTGGTGAGAATGAGCAGTCCCTCGGTGTTCATATCGAGGCGGCCCACCGGAAAGATGCGTACGGGACTCTCCACCAGTTCGAGCACGGTCGTGCGTCCTTGGGGATCAGACGCGGTCGTGACGACGCCGTCGGGCTTGTTCAAGAGGAAGTACACGGTGTTCTGCGCGGTGGGCGCCAGCGATCCGTCGACGCAGATCACCTGAACGTCGGGATCGACCCGGTTCCCGAGCTCGGCCACGCGACCGTCAATCGTGACGCGGCCCTCACTGATGAGGATCTCGCACGCGCGCCGAGATCCGAAGCCGGCTCGCGCGAGGGTCTTTTGTAGACGCTCGCCCTCGTCCAACTACGGGACCTCGGAGCGTTCGTCGATGTCGAAGCCCATCTCTTCGACCAATCGATTGGCCGTTTCGATCGGGGGCATGAACTCTTCGATCGGCGGAAGGTCGCTGAGCGACGCGAGTCCCATACGGTCGAGGAACAGTTCGGTGGTGCCGTAGAGGATGGGTTGCCCCGGCCCTCCGGCGCGGCCGATCTCTTCGATGTACTGGCGCTGTTCGAGCAGTCGAGAGACGCCGTCGACGTTGACGCCGCGCAGTGCCGTGATCTGGGCGCGCGAGATCGGCTGTCGGTAGGCAATGATCGCGAGCGTTTCGAGCGCCGCCGAGCTCAGTCGGTGCGACACGTCGCGACTCGCGAACTTGGCGACCCACGACGCGACCTCCGGCGAAGACTGCATCACCCAGCCACTCGCCAACTCCGCGAATTGGAATCCGCGACGTTCTTCGAAGAATTCGCCGCGCAGTCGTCGTAACGTGGCTGTCACCTCTGCGGCGTCGGTTTCGACGACGTCGGCGAGCTCCTCGGCCGATATCGGCTCGAGCGCGACGGTCAGCATCGCTTCGAGCTTCTGTTCGAGCGAGAACTCATCCCTCATAGACGTCCACCCTTCCGATGTCGAGTTCTGACGTTTCATCGATCCAGGCGATCCGCACGTCGCCGAAGGTGGACCCCTGACCGAGTTCGACTAAGCCGAGCTTGCATAGTTCGAGCAGCGCCAAGAAGTGAACGATGATCTCGATCCGACTACCGAGAGACTCGGTGAGTGCGCGAAACGACAAAGAGCCCATCGACGGCAGACGCTGCGAGAGCGACACGACGGTCTCGGCTACCGAGACGGCGTCGACGGTGACGTGGTTGAGCCGAAGGACGGGCACGGGCTTCTCTTCGATGCCGCGCAGGTACGCACCGGCGAGCTGCGCCGTGGTCACGCCGGCGAGCAGATCGGGTGGAGCGACAACGAAGCCGTCGTCAATACCCCTCAGGCGCGGATGGGCCCGGGCGGCCCGCTCTAGGAGGGACACGAAGGCGTCAGAGAGGGCGGCGTAGGTGCGCAGTTCGAGAAGCCGGGCTAGGAGGACGTCGCGCTCCTCCCAGCCGACGAACTCCTCGTCCGGCTCCGTGTCGTCGCGCCCGGGCAAGAGGCTCCGGCTCTTCATCTCGAGCAGGATCGACGCGATGAGAAGGAACTCCGAAAGGTCTTCGACGGCGATCGTGATGGTTTCGTCACGCAGGGTGGCGACGAAGGCGTCGACGATGGGACCGAGTGGGACATCGAGTACGTCGACGTCGTGACTGGAAATCATCTGGAGCAGCAGCTCCACGGGGCCGCTGAAGGACGGCGTCGTCACGACGAAGGTCACGGTCAAACCTTACTTCTTTGCGGCGCAGTCCCTTCACGTAGAATTGCTCAATGAGAGTTCTCTCGGGAATGCAGCCCTCGGGCACACTGCACATTGGCAATTACCTGGGCGCTCTCAAGCAGTGGGTCGAGGCACAGAGTGCGGACGCCTTCTATTGCGTCGTCGATCTGCACGCGTTGACGTTGGAGATCGAACCTGGGACCTTGCGTCGCCAGTCACTCGAACTCATCGCCACGTATTTGGCGGCCGGGCTCGATCCCGACGTCTGCACGATCTTCTTGCAGAGTGAGGTCCCCTACCACGCCCAGATGAACTGGCTCTTGGAGTGCGTCGCGACCTACGGAGAACTGAGTCGCATGACCCAGTTCAAGGAGAAGTCGACGCGTAAGACGGGATACCGCGTCGGTCTCTTGACGTACCCGGTCCTGATGGCCGGGGATATCTTGCTCTACGAGACGGCCGAGGTCCCGGTCGGCGACGACCAGCGCCAGCACCTCGAGTTGACGCGCGTCCTGGCCGAACGGTTCAACAATCGCTACGGTGAGACCTTCGTCGTACCGGTCGGCGTGCAGCCGAAGTTCGCGGCGCGCGTCATGGACCTCCAAGAACCGACGCGAAAGATGTCCAAGTCGATTTCGAGTCCCCTGGGTTCGATTTACGTCACGGACTCACCGTCCGACATCGACAAGAAGATCAAGAAGGCGGTCACCGACACCGACAACGACGTCCGTTACGACTGGGACAAGAAACCGGGCGTCACGAATCTCTTGGAGATCTACTCGAGCTTCAGTCATGAAACACCGCAGGTGGTCGCCGAGCGCTACACGCGTTACGGCGATTTGAAGAATGACCTCTCGACCCTCGTCATCGAGTCACTCACGCCGCTGCGCACGCGTTACGACGAACTGATGGGTGATCCCGCCGAGCTTCGAGCCGTGGTCACTCGCGGCGCCGTAAAAGCGAGCGCGGTCGCCGGCGGGGTCTATCGACGAGCGGCGAGCGCGGTCGGCCTCATTTAATCAGGCCGATCCACCAATTCTCCAAACCACCCAACGCGTTCGAGCCGAAGTGGAACACGTACTCGCTCAAGAT
>CALGFJ010000109.1 GCA_937881055.1 uncultured Acidimicrobiaceae bacterium
GTCCTACGCCAACGTGGCGTCAAGCACCTCGTCGAGCGTGCCCACGAGTCCCGTGTAGAACTCACCGAACTCGGCGTACAGCGTCGAGGCCTCGTCGTAGCGCATCGTGTAGACACACTCTTTCAAGTCATCGACGTGCACTCCGAAGAGCGTGACGCCCCACTCCCAATCATCGAGACCCGTGGAACCGGTGACGACCTGGAGGATGCGGCCCTTGAACTCACGACCGAGCGCACCGTGTTGACGCATGAGGCGCTCGCGATCGTCGTAGGGCAAGGCGTACCAGTTGTTCGTCTCGTCGCGGCGTTTCGACATGGGGTAGAAACAGAACGCTCGCTTGCCGTCCGGGGGAAGCGTCGGGAAGAGCCGGTCCTGCAGCATCTTCTCGGGCATGCCGGCCGCGTACTCGCTGACCTCGGTGACCGACACGTAGCTCTCGGCCACGAGAAAGCCGGCCGCTTGGATCCGCGACTGAAGTTGGCGCAACGTCCAGAGGTCCTCACCCAGGATCATGAAACCTACGTCGGCCTTCGCGCCCATGATGGCGACGCTCACCACCTGGAGGCCCTTACTACGGGCGTCGTCGACGGCCTTTCGCACGGCGCCCGCGTCGACGTCCGCGCCGGGGTGACAGAACAAGTGCAGTACGTTAAGCCCGCGAGAGGGCGCGAGCGGTTCTGGAGCCATGGCCCAATGCTACGACCTCACCATGAACATCCAACCTGGACCGATGCCAAAATGAAAACCGTGGGGCCCGAAGGCCCCACGGTTCCACGACTTTCGAGAATCGGACGCTTTAGTAGTCGTCCATTCCGCCGCCGGGCATGGCCGCGACCTTCTCTTCAGGCTTGTCGACGATCACGCACTCGGTCGTCAAGAACAGGGCCGCGATCGAAGCTGCGTTCTGCAGTGCCGAGCGCGTCACCTTCGCCGCGTCGATGACGCCGGCTTTGATGAGGTCCTCGTAGTCACCGGTCGCCGCGTTGAGTCCTTCGGTCGCCTTCTTCAGATTGCGAACCTTGTCGACGATTACGCCACCTTCGAGTCCCGCGTTGACCGCGATCTGGTTGAGCGGCGCTTCGACGGCCTTGGCCACCATCCGCGCACCCGTCGCTTCGTCGCCGATGAGCTTGTCAGCCGCTTCGAGGATTCGGACCTGGCTGCGCAAGAGCGCTACGCCACCGCCGGGCACGACGCCCTCTTCGATCGCGGCCTTCGTCGTCGACACCGCGTCTTCGATGCGGTGCTTCTTCTCCTTGAGTTCGACCTCTGTCGCTGCGCCAACCTTGATGACGGCGACGCCACCGGAGAGCTTGGCCAGGCGCTCCTGAAGCTTCTCGCGGTCGTAGTCCGAGTCGGTGTTTTCGATTTCGGCCTTGATCTGATTGATCCGACCCTTGATGTCGTCCTCGGATCCCGCGCCCTCAACGATCGTGGTCTCATCCTTCGTGACGACGATCTTGCGCGCGCTGCCCAGCATCTCGACGTCAGCGGTCTCGAGCTTGAGTCCGATCTCTTCGGAGATGACGGTGGCGCCGGTCAGAATCGCGATGTCCTGGAGCATGGCCTTGCGACGTTCGCCAAAGCCCGGGGCCTTCACGGCAACGGACTTGAAGGTGCCACGGATCTTGTTGACGACGAGCGTCGCGAGGGCTTCACCCTCGATGTCCTCGGCGATGATCAACAACGGGCGGCCCGACTGCATGACCTTCTCCAGTACCGGGAGAATGTCGCGGACTGAAGTGATCTTGTTCGAGACCAAGAGGATGTAGGCGTTCTCGAGAACGGCCTCCATGCGCTCGGTGTCGGTCGCGAAGTACGGAGCGATGAAGCCCTTGTCAAAACGCATACCTTCCACGAGGTCCATCTCCATGCCGAAGGATTGGCTCTCCTCGACGGTGATGACGCCATCCTTGCCAACCTTGTCGATGGCGTCGGCGATCATTGCGCCGATCTCGTCGTCGGCGGCAGAGATCGAGGCCACCTGAGCGATCTGCTCCTTGGTGTCAGCGGGCTTGGCGAGGTCGTGAAGTGACGCAACGGCCGCTTCCACTCCGGTTTCGATGCCCTTCTTGAGTGACATTGGATTGGCGCCAGCCGCCACGTTCTTGAGACCTTCGCGAACCATCGCCCACGCGAGCACGGTCGCCGTCGTCGTACCGTCACCGGCCACTTCATCGGTCTTCTTGGCGACTTCCTTCACCAATTCGGCGCCAATGCGCTCGAACGGGTCTTCGAGGTCGATGTCTTTCGCGATCGAAACACCGTCGTTGGTGATCGTGGGGGCTCCCCACTTCTTGTCCAACACGACGTTGCGGCCCTTGGGACCGAGCGTTACGCGAACCGCGTCGGCCAACTTGTTCATGCCGCGCTCCAGCGCCCGGCGAGCCTCTTCATCGAATGCGATCAGTTTCGCCACTGTGATTCCTCCTAAAGCGAGGCACCCTTTTGGTGCAACGCAATATTAGCAGTCTAGGGTGGCGAGTGCTAACGCCGGTCAGCCGCCGGCGACGGCCGGCACCAGCGAAACCGTCTGCCCGGACTCGACGACGGTGTCGAGGCCATCGAGGAAACGAACGTCCTCATCGGCCACGAAGACGTTGACGAAACGCCGTAACGCACCGCGGTCGTCGAGGACTCGAAAGGCGATTCCGGGATAGGCCGCGTCGACCGCGACGATGGCTTCACGCACGGTGGTGGCTTCGACCGGAACCTCGCCCGCTCCCCCGACGAGGGTGCGCAATTGACTGGGGAGACGCACGGTGACGCTCATGATGCGGCCACCAATTGGTGGAAGCGCAGCGCCTCTTCGGCCGCCTCGAGCGACGGGCTGATGGTCGAACTCACCGTCGCGGTGTCGACGATGGCGTCCAGCGTCTTGAGACCGTGACCCGAGATGATCGCCACGATCGACTTGTCACGGTTGATCGTGCCTCGGTTGATCATTTGGCGCAACGAGGCGATCGTGACACCACCGGCGGTTTCGGCGAAGATGCCCTCCGTCTCGGCGAGGAGACCAATGCACTCGAGAATCTCGGAATCGGGCACGGAGCCGCAGTCGCCCCCGTGCGCGCGAAGTTCATCGAGCACGTACGGCCCGTCGGCGGGATTGCCGATGGCGAGAGAACGCGCGATCGTGTTCGGACGCTGCGGCGTGACGACGTCGGCACCCGTGGCGAAGGCGTTGGCGATCGGTGAGCAGCCGGTCGCTTGCGCACCGAAGAGCACGGGCGCGGGACCTTCGACCAGACCGAGCTCGATGAACTGCTTGAACCCCTTGGCGACCTTGGTGAACTGACTGCCCGAGGCCAATGGGACCACGACCTGATCGGGCGTGCGCCATCCGAGTTGTTCACAGATCTCGAAGGACAGCGTCTTGGAACCTTCGGCGTAGTACGGGCGGAGGTTCACGTTCAGAAAGGCCCA
>CALGFJ010000110.1 GCA_937881055.1 uncultured Acidimicrobiaceae bacterium
CACGGTGACGTGTTCTGGCGCACCGCGATCGCATTCGTCGCCTTCTGTTTCATGGCTTCGGGAATATACCTTTTCAATGACGTGCGCGACGCCCAGTCGGACCGCCTTCATCCCACCAAGCGTTTCCGTGCCATCGCGTCAGAAGAGTTGTCGACGCGCATCGCCTTGACATGTGCCGTCGTGTTCGTCATCATCGCCTTCGCGATCCCGTTCGCGATGTCGCGCTCACGGGGATTACTCCTCGTCCTCGGACTGTATTTCGTGATCTCCATCAGTTACTCGCTGTGGCTGAAAAGAGTCGCCATCATCGAAATGGGAGTCGTCGCCAGCGGCTTCTTTCTGCGAGCCTACGGGGGCGCTGTTACGTCACATATCCCGGTTTCAACGTGGTTCCTCGTCGTCATCTCCTTCGGAGCGCTTTTCCTCGTCGTGGGAAAGCGGACGAGCGAAATGAAGAAAGTCGATGGCAACGCGACTCGACCAGTACTCGCGGAGTACACGTCGGAGTTCTTACGCTCCGCGCTCACGATGAGCGCCACGGTGGTCGTGACGGGTTACTGCTTGTGGGCCTTCGACACGTCGGCCACGGGCCTCTCTTCGGGCTACAACGACTTCCTACCGATTCGTCTGACGGTCGTCCCGGTCGTCTTCGCGGTGCTCTTCATTATGCGCTCCGCCGAGGCGGGCGACGGCGCCGCACCAGAGGAACTGCTCCTACACAACCGCACCGTCCAATCGCTCGCGCTGATTTGGGTCGCACTTATCGCGTGGGGCGTCTACGGATGAGCAGCGTTCTGCTGAGCGGTTGGGGTCGCACGATGCCCAGCGTGGCCACGTTGCGCACTGTTTCGAGTGAAGAGGAGATCGCCGCGGCGATCGCCGCGTCACACGCAATTATTGCGCGAGGACTCGGTCGCAGTTACGGCGATCCGGCCCAGGTGAGTGGCGGCACGGTGCTCTGCAGCCAGATGAGTGACGTGGGACCCATCGACGAGGACGGAGTACTTCAGGTCGGTGCCGGTGCGTCCCTGGATCAACTCCTCGCCGAGTGCATCCCCCAAGGGTGGTTTCTCCCGGTGACGCCCGGTACGCGTCAGGTCACGATCGGCGGCGCGATCGCCGCTGACGTCCACGGGAAGAATCATCACGTCGACGGATCGTTCGCGCGTCACGTCCTCGCGATGCGCGTCGTGACCCCCACCGGCGTCGCCACGATCTCCCCGGATGAAGACGGCGAACTCTTCTGGGCGACGATGGGTGGCCTGGGTCTGACCGGCGTCGTCGCCAGTATCACTCTGAAGTTGCTCAAGATCGACACCGACCAGGTGGTCGTCGACACGCAACGGTTCGCCAATCTCGACGAGGTGATGAGCGAGATGACGGAAGGTGACGCGGACTATCGCTATTCGGTGGCCTGGGTTGACTGCATGACTCGCGGGGCGAATTTGGGGCGCGCGGTGCTCACCCGAGGAGACCACGCCCGCGCGAGCGACGTCGATTCGGTGTCACTGCGCGCGCCTACGGCCGCACGGCTCAAAGTCCCCTTCGACGCTCCGAGCGGACTGCTCAACCCTTGGACCATCCGGGCCTTCAACGAGGCCTGGTTCCGCTCCTCGCCGCGACACCAGGTCGCCAAACTCGAGTCATTCTCTTCCTTTTTCCATCCACTCGACGGCGTTGGCGACTGGAACCGGCTTTACGGACGCCGCGGGTTCGTGCAGTACCAGTTCTGTGTGCCCGAAGGTTCCGGCGACACCGTGCGCCGGGCGATCGAACACCTCGCCTCATCCGGCTTGGCCAGCTTTCTCGCCGTACTGAAGCGCTTCGGACCTTCCAGTCCGGGACCGCTTTCGTTCCCAATGCCGGGCTGGACGTTGGCACTCGACCTTCCGGTCGGTCCCGCGACGTTGCCACAGGTGCTCGACGATCTCGATGAGTTAGTCCTGTCGGCCGATGGTCGCGTCTATCTGGCCAAGGACGCGCGGTTGAGCCCCGAGAAGATTCGAGCAATGTATCCCCGGCTTGACGAATTTCGCGAAGTCAAGAATCGAGTCGATCCCGAGCACAAACTGACGAGCGACCTCGCGCGACGACTCGAACTCGTAGGAGCCTGACGTGGAGAACGCCTTCGGTCAACCCCAAACTGTGGTCGTCCTCGCCGGGAGTTCGGACATCGCGCGCGCCATCACGAAGAAGCTCTGCGCAGCGCGCGCCCAGACCGTCGTCCTCGCCGGTCGAAATCAAGAACTCCTGGATGAGGCGCGAAATGAGGCACTGACGAACGGCGCGAGCCGCGTCGACACCGTGATCTTTGACGCTCGAGACCCCTCCAACGCCGAGCGCACCGTGAACGAGTCGTTCGAGATGGCGGGCGAGGTCGTTGACCTGGTGGTACTCGCGGTGGGCGTGCTCGGCGACCAGGAACGGTTCGAGAATGACGCGACCCTGGCGGCCGAGATGGCCACGGTGAATTTCACGTGGCCCGTCGCCGCGCTCGCGCGCGTCCGCAGTCTCTTGGTGACCCAAGGCAGCGGACGAATCGTGGTCATCTCGTCCGTCGCCGCGGTGCGCGTGCGACGCGCCAAGTATCTCTACGGCGGCACCAAGGCCGGACTCGACCGTCTGTGTATCGGTCTGGCCGACTCTCTGGAGGGCACCGGTGTCACTTTGCAGATCGTGCGGCCAGGCCACGTCCGCTCAAAGATGACGTCTGGTATGAAGGATCCGCCATTCGCAACGGGTGTCGACGACGTGGCCAACGACGTCGTGAAGGGACTCGCTGATCGACGGGCGGTCATTTGGAGTCCGCCGATCCTGCGCTACGTCTTCTTCGCATTGCGACATTTGCCAGCACCACTGTGGCGGAGGGTGACCGATGAGGCCGACCGCTAGTCAACGTGATGAATATGCGCGCGTGCGGTTGACGATCCCGCGTCGTCCACGAGTTACCACGGGCTTTGTGGCGAACGTGTCGACGCTCGAAAGAGGAGAATGATACGCCGTGAGAATCCTCGTTGCCGAAGATGACCGCTCGCTCCGCGAAGTCCTCGAGCGAGGATTGCGAGAAGCGGGCTACGTGGTCGACGTCGTCGCCGACGGCGAAGCAGCCACGACGATGCTCAAGGACCATGAGTACGAGGTGGCGATCCTGGATTGGCGTATGCCCAAACGCAGTGGCGTTGAAGCGCTCTCACTGGTTCGGAAGTTAGGCGTCACGACACCCATCCTCATATTGACCGCCCGCGACGCGGCGCCCGATCGAATCGAAGGGCTCAACGCCGGCGCCGATGACTATTTGGTGAAGCCCTTCGACTTCGGTGAACTCCTAGCTCGACTCCAGGCCCTGCAACGTCGGCCGGCGTTGCGATTCAACGAGGAGATCCGCTGCGGCGACCTTGAATTCGATTCGGCGACTCGAGAATTGCGCGCAGCCGGAAGGGACATCGACCTCACGTCGACCGAACGACAGATCATCGAACTGCTCTTGCGCCGGAGCCCTGCCGCGGTCTCGCGGCGCACTATCGCCAATCAGGTGTGGGGCGACCACGCCGACGTCGTGGGATCCAACACCATTGAAGTACACATCGCGCGAATCCGTTCCAAGATCGCCGGGTGCGATGCGAAGATTGAGACCATCCGAGGATTCGGTTATCGAGTGATCGCGTCGTGAAAACTGAGCGGCCGGATCGCATTCGAGCGGCCAAGGTGGCAGTGTTCGCCACCGCGATTGGCATGGCGAGCTACGCGCTCATCGCGCTCGTCTTCAATTACTCATTAACCGACCACTTGACGTCACAAGCGCAGATCCGGCTCGGCCAGAAACTGGCCATCGCCGAGAAGAACGGTGGCCAACCGGAAGCCTCCATCACCACTCCTTCGGACACGAAGACCAACGAATTCGACGCTGATGACGTGCCGACCTTCGTGTGGAAGGTTTCGTCCGTCGGTATCCCCACCGCGTTGACGGCCGACGCACCACGACTTCCAGCGATGAAGTGGAACGTGGGCAACAGCTCGCTGCTCCTCAATCGTTCAACGTTCGCCGTGCGCGCAGAGTCCTTTCGCGGTGGCTGGCTCGTCGCGGGAGAGAGTCTGGCCGACGTCGCACGGGTTCGAGATTCGTTGATCAACGCCGAACTGATATTCGGCGCCGCGTTACTGGTCATGATCTACGTCGCTTCATTCGTCATCGGCATCCGCGCCCTATCGCCCATCGCTCGCGCGCAACGTCGTCTTAGAGAGTTCACGGCCGACGCCTCGCACGAGCTACGGACTCCACTGAGCGTCATCGAAGCCGAGGTATCGATCGCTCTGGGCAAAGAGCGAAACGCGGAGTCGTACCGGGCGACGCTTGAACGAATTGGCGGCGAAGGCCACCGACTCCAGCGCATCGTTGACGACCTCTTGTGGCTCGCCCGATTTGACGGAGAGCGGCAGCAACAGATTGAAGAGCTCGCCGATGTCGAAGCCATCACGCTCGCGTGCACGGATAGGTTCCAAGTCGTCGCCGAGACGTCACAACTTCGTCTCACCTTCGTGAAGTTCGGCGATGACGACGCGATCGTGCGAGCGCCCCGCGATTCGATTGACCGTCTGGCGGGCGTCCTCATCGACAACGCGTGCAAATTTGCTGGCCCCGGGGGTCGAGTGGAGGTGATCGTCGCCACTCAAGGCAACGTGGTGACCCTCGAAGTGGACGACAACGGTCCGGGTATTGACCCCCAAGAGCGCGACCTCATCTTCGACCGATTCCATCGCACGTCAACACCGGCGGGCGGAACCGGCCTCGGGCTCGCCATCGCCGACTCCATCATCCGCGCCACGCACGCGCATTGCAAGATCGATACCGCGTCGATCGGCGGCGCGAAGTTTGAAATCACGTGGCGCCTCGCCCTAGCGAAAGGGAGCAGTGAAAGAACCGAGACCGCGGATCGTGATGATGAGAGATGAGCGTCTCGAACACCCGTGAATCAGCGCATCGCAACAATTTCGGGCGAAATCACTCTCGAACAAATGTAAGAATTCACGAAGAGTCGAAGTGCCTTAATGCGGCCGTAAGGTTTTCTCCCTAAAATTTGATGCATGACGAGCACTGACCCGAGCAGCCGCGCGTTCAAAAGCCCTTCCGCAGCCGTGATTGGATGCGGTGCATCACGAATTGTCAAGATTTGGACGCAACGATGACGATTGACGACCGGACGGTATTCGAGCGTCGTCCGAGCCCCTCGCACGCACGAGGAACGCAGCGCACGCGACACATGGGAACCAAAGCGAACGCGCGACTCACCTCTTCTACCGCGCTTGTACTCCTGGTGCTACTCGCCATCGAGGGCGTCACCGTACTGCGGGTCGGATCACTTCTCACGCTGCACGTCTTCATTGGGATGTTGTTGGTGCCACCCGTGCTCGTGAAATTGGCCAGCACGTTCTGGCGCTTCGCGAAGTACTACACGGGGTCGCGCGAATACCGCGAGAAGGGTCCACCAACGGTCGTGCTTCGATTGCTCGGACCCTTTGTCGCACTCACGACGATCATCCTCTTCGCGTCGGGGATCGTCCTCTTGCTCGGACCAATGGCCTGGCGCGGTGACATGTCGCTGTTGCATAAGGCGAGTTTCGTCGTATGGTTCGGCTGCATGACCATCCACGTGCTCGGCCACTTCAAAGAGACGGCGAAACTATCGACGAAGGACTGGGTCCGCCGCTCGAGGGCCCGCGTTGCCGGATCGCGCTCGCGCCGACTTCTGATAACGACGAGCCTGGCCAGCGGCGTGCTGCTCGCCTTCGCCACGATCCCCTCAGTGGGGACCTGGTTGGGAGCCCGGTGAGAGTCCATGGTTGAATCAACTGTCAATCGACACCGGCCGCCGATCCAAGATCCGCACCGTCCTCGCCACGCCCTGAAAAGGACCAGTTGGCGCCGTCGCCTGCGCCGTCGCCTACGCCGACACCGACGCGCAACGGCGGTCATCCTGCTGGCCTTCGCGGTGTTCTTCACCTGGTTGGCGTTCTCCCTCGGCGGCGCACTGTTGAATCCCGCGCTCGGCAGTTCTCTCAGTTCACGTTTCGCCGAATGGGCCAGGGGTCATGGCGCCTCCAGCATCGTCAACTGGGCCGAGAACGAGTGGTACAGCCACCACCCGCCACGCGTCGGCGGCACGCTCCCCCCCGGTTTGATCAAGAATCCTCCGGCCACGTCACAGACGATCTCGACGTCGGTGCCGTACCTGCCCACGCCAAAGGCGATGGTCCCCTTCGCGACGTCCGTCGTTCCCGGCGAGGGCGATTGGCGGCCCGTCGGGCGCCGCGTCGATGGCATTCCGGCGATCTACGAGACCACGCTTCGCCCCGACGCCGTGCACACGAGTTACGTAGCGGGCGTCGCCTGGATCGATACGAAGCTCCTTCGCGCGTCGCTGTACTCGGGCAGCTCGATTCCGGGCGGCGGACCCTTTCCACTGTCCGCTCCGATCAAGACATCGGCGTCGCGTACGCTCGTCGCGGCGTTCAATGCGGGCTTCCTCATGGACAACGCGAACGGCGGTTACTACACGGCCGGTAGGACCGAGATACCACTGCGCAATGGTGCCGCGTCGTTCGTCGTCTACCGCAACGGCTCGGCCAACATCGTGGCGTGGGGTAACAGCGTGACACTCAATCACTCGATCGTGTCGGTTCGCCAGAACCTCGACTTGCTCGTCAGCAATGGTCGTCCCGTGCCGGGACTCGAGGCGAATGACACGACGAAATGGGGCTTCACGCTCGGTAACGCCGTCTACGTCTGGCGTTCCGGCGTCGGGATCACGGCGAACGGCGCCCTCGTCTACGTGGGAGGACCGGGTCTCAACATCACCGATCTGGCGAATCTCCTCATCCGCGCCGGGGCCGTGCGCGCGATGGAACTCGACATCAACACCGACTGGGTCAACTTCTCCAGCTACAAGCCGTCGACGCCTGGCGGACTCGCGTCCCCGACGAACGGCACCGAGCTTCTGCCCTCGATGACCGGTACACCCGCGCGGTACTTCGAAACGTGGTGGGCGCGCGACTTCATCACGATGTCCGCCATCAAACCCAAGACCGGCAAGGCGTAAGCGATGTCACGACCGTTGCCTCCTCGGCGCAACGCTCGTCGAACGCCGTCACATTCTGATCAGACTCCTACGCTTTTCTTACGGTGCCCTTTATGGTGACCCCGTATCGTCCCACCATGACCGATGTCACTACTCGACCGAATCCGGAGAGCACGACCTTCCAAACGGGTCGTCGTCCGGCTCGAGCACCTCGGCGAGCCACGCGAGCGCCGCGACCGCGAATCGCCAACGCGCTCGCACTGATCGCCGGCATCGGTTTGGGTCTCTCGTTCGGTCTCTCGTTCTTGGGCCAGTCGATCGCGTCGTACTCATCGGCGGGCGGATGGTTCACCTTGGCTGGGCGGGTCACGGGGTTGACCGGCACGTACTTGATGGTCATCATGATTCTCCTCGTAACTCGGCTCCCGTGGCTCGAAGAGACCGTGGGGCAAGTTCGTCTCGTGCGCTGGCACCGAACGGTCGGGGGTTGGCCGATCGCGCTGATCGCCCTTCACGTGGTTTTCATCACCCTCGGCTACGCCGAAGCATCACACGTCAGTTTCGTGAGCCAATTCTGGTCGTTCATCATGCACTATCCCGACGTGCTCGCCGCGACGGTCGCCTTCGCCCTCTTGGTCATGGCCGGCGTGACGTCGATTCCGGCGGTTCGTCGCACCATGAAGTACCAGACGTGGTGGGCCGTGCACCTGTATCTCTATCTCGCGACGGTCCTGGCGTTCGCGCACGAAATCAAGACCGGCGTGATGTTCATAGGACACCCAATCGCGACGTACTTCTGGATTGCGATATCGGCCGTGGCGCTCGCGGCCGTGCTCGGCATACGAATCGTTCGCCCGCTCGTGCGAAACCTTCGCCACCAGCTGCGAATCTCGAACGTTAAAGAAGAGGCCCCGGGCGTGTACTCAATCGTGGTCAAGGGTCGCAACCTCTCTCGCCTCGAGGTCTCGGGTGGGCAATTCTTCCAATGGCGATTCATGGCGCGCGGACTCTGGTGGCATTCGCACCCGTACTCCTTGTCGGCGCTACCGCGACCCCCGTTCATTCGGGTGACAATCAAGCAACTCGGAATGCAGAGTCTGGCCGCGACGCGCCTCAAGCCCGGTACGCGCGTCTTCATTGAAGGTCCGTACGGCGTCTTCACCCGGCACGCCCGTCGTAGCGACAAGGTCGTACTCATCGGTGCCGGCGTGGGCATCTCGCCCATCCGGGCTCTCCTCGAGGACCTTCCGGCGAGCACCAAAGTGACCGTGGTCTTGCGGGCCTCGAGTGTCGAGGACATCGTGCATCGCGCGGAGGTGACGCAGCTCGTGAGCGAGCGCGGCGGCAAACTCCACGAGGTCGTCGGGTCGCGCAAGAAGGTGCGTCTCGACGGGCAGTTGCTTCGAAAGCTCGTGGGAAATCTCAACAACACTGACGTCTACGTATGCGGACCCGCGGGCTTCAGCGAGGGCGTCACCGAGAATCTGTTGCGACTCGGCGCACGTCGCGAGCGCATTCATCATGAAGCGTTCGCGTTCTAGGACTTAGGAGAAACGACATGGCCCGAAATCCCGAAAGGACAACATGAAACCGGCACCGATCATTATCACGGGAACCATAATGGGTCTGGCCGGTCTGTTCAGTTTCAACTCCTCGGCGGTCAAACTGTCCCTCGGTGCGTTACCGGCCGCGACGGCGCCGCCCGGTTCGACGGCGGCTCCGACCACCACGACGACCGCTCGACGGGCCGGCGGCTCGACGCCACCACCCACGACGGCCGGACCGCCGACCACGACGACGACCGCCGCGCCAACGGCGTCGCGTAGCGCCACCGGCGAAGCCACCAACTACAACTTCGGGATCCTCTCGGTCAAGGTCACGGTGTCGGGAACCAAGATCACGAACATCTCGATCGCGTCGATCGACGACGGCGGAAACCCTCGATCGGCGTACATCGACCAGGCGTCGATCCCGCTGCTCGAACAACAGGCTTTGGCGGCGCAGAGCGCGAGCATTCAAGGCGTTTCGGGAGCGAGCTACACGACCGCCGGATTCGAGCAGTCCCTTCAGTCAGCTCTCACGAAGCTGGGTCTGTGAGGAGCGAGACGACGACGGAACAAGGTTGGCGCAGGATCCTCCATCACGACGAGCAGGTGATGGGCACGGTCGTCACGTTCGATCTCTATGACGACGACGCGGCGTCCAAGGAACTCGAACCGATCCTCCGCGAAGCGATTGACGTTCTTCACGAGGCCGACGACGTCTTCAGCACGTACCAAGCCGACAGTCCGATCTCTCGGCTCCGGCGCGGCGAGATCACCCTCGAGCAGTGCCCCACGTTGGTCCACGACGTCTTCGCGCTGTGCGAGGACGCCCGAACCATCACCCACGGATGGTTCGACCCCTGGTCCCTACCCGGCGGGGTTGACCCCACCGGCTACGTCAAGGGCTGGGCCGCGCAACGATCGCTGGACGTTCTTCGACGAAGCGGGATTCGCGGTGCCCTCGTCAACGCGGCCGGCGACACCGCGAGTTTCGGTGGCCCTCTGCCCGGGGCGCCTTTTCGCATCGGCATCGTGGATCCGGCGCAGACGCAGAACCTCGCGTGCGTCGTGGAGAGTCCGGGAGCCGTAGCCACGTCGGGCACGTACGAACGAGGTGGTCACCTGATCGACCCACACACGGGCCGGCCCACTTCGCGAGCGGCGTCGGCGACGGTGACGGGGATTGACCTGGGCTTGGCCGACGCGCTCGCCACGGCGATCGCCGTCGCCGGTCGTGCGGCACTCCCCCTCGTTGAGACGCTCGACGACTTCGAGGCGCTCATCATCGACTTCGACGGCGACTTCGAGATGACCTCGGGATTCCACGCCGCACCAGCCCCGACGAAGGCCGTTCGCTAGTCGAGCGACGGAATCACCGTATTGAAGTTCCGCAACCGCGACGAGTCTTCTCATGGACGCTGACGGTACGCCGCGAAGGGAGGCGTCAATGGTCAGCGTTCAATGCGTCATCGACGACCGCACAATCACACTCAGTCGATCGAGACTTCGTTCTCTTGCAGGTACTGATCGAGTTGCGAGAGGAAGTACTTGAGGTCGAGCGGTTTCGTCAAGTAGTCCCGCACGCCCGCATCAGTGAATCGCTGGATCTGCTCGTGGGAGGCGTCGGCCGACAGCATCACGACGGGAATCGACGCCGTGCGCTCATCCCCGTGGAGTCGCTCGAGCACCTCGTAGCCCGAGAGATCGGGGATGTGAACGTCCAGCAAAATCAGACCGGGGCAGTGTTCCAGCGCCAACTCCACGCCGACGCTCCCCGACAACGTCGTGATCAATCGAACATTGGGCCGATGGGCCAAGAGTCGTTCCATAAGACGAACGTTGCCGATGTTGTCTTCGATGTACAGGATCGTTGCCGACACCGCGGTATTTGACTCCGGCGCCGACGCCACGTCCCGCTCAACTTCTGCGAAATCGGCCGACGTCGTCGCGAGTGGCAGCTCGAGCCAAAACGTAGAGCCCGTTCCCGGCGCGCTATCGACGCCGAGCGAGCCGCCGATCGCCTCCATGAGGCCCCTTGAAAGCGCGAGCCCCAGCCCGGTGCCTTCGATGCCTCTCGATTCGGCATCGAGGCGGTCGAACGGGGCGAAGAGTCGCTCGTGCATTTCTGGCGCGATGCCCGGCCCGGTGTCGGTGACATTCAGGCGTACCCGGCCGTTCTCCTCACGACAGGTCAAAGTGACCGTCCCGCCCACGCGGTTGAACTTGATCGCGTTCGTGAGGAGATTCAAGAGAACCTGTTTCAAATGCTGCGGATCAGCGCGCACGAGAGGCGCGATGTCGCACTCATCGGTGATCGCGACCCCCGCCGCGGCGCCCTCTCCCGAGACCATTTCGATGCATTCACCCACGAGCGCGGTGACCGGCACCAACTCGAGCGAGACGCCGATGCTGCCCGACTCAACGCGCGAGATGTCGAGGACCTCGTTGATCAACTCCAACAGGTAGCCGCCCGATCGCACGATGTGGCCGATCATCTCGAGTTCCTCGGACGACTCCAACTCCATTTGGAGGATCTGAGCGAAACCCAGCACCGAATTGAGCGGCGTGCGAAGTTCATGGCTCATGCGCGACATGAATTCGCTCTTGGCGATGTTCGCCTGCTCGGCTTCCTCCTTCGCGAGCTGCAAGGCCCGCTCCGCTTCCACGGATTCAGAGATATCGCGCGAGATGATGACCGCACCCGTGGGGTTACCCTCGGCGTCGCGAATGGCTCGACCCCGCGACTCGATCATGACCCACCCACCGTTTGTATGGAGTCCTCGGAATCGCACCTTCATCACTTCGTCGTTGGCGAATCCTCGCGCGAGGGCGTCGAGGATCAAGTCCCGGTCATCGGGGTGCACGAAATCGAGGGCCATGCGACCTTCGGTCTCTTCGCGTGGGAAGGCGAAGGTCGAATCGTTCGACGGACTCGCCTCGACGATATTAAGGTCCTTGTCGATGACGACGATCGAATCGACGGCGGCGTCAAAGATCGCACGTGACTTGTCCAGGCTGACGGCGAGCGCGTTGAAGGTCTCCTTGCGCTGCGTGATGTCACGGCCCACCGCATAATAGATGTCGCCGTCCTTGCGCACCGTCCACTTCATCCATCGGTAACTGTCGTCACGACACCGTTCGCGCAGTTCCAGTTCGACGACACTCGGCGCGACGCCGTCGACCGGATCGAAGACGCCGCCCAGGTGCGCGAGATCGTCGGGATGGATGAAGTTCGGATACGACTGACCGACCAACTCCTCCGGTTCCCAACCGAGGATGTGGCGAAACGCCGTGTTGACGAGCACGAAATTCCCGTCCATGTCGACGACGGCCATCAGGTCCGACGAACTCCAAAAAAACTGTTCGAAACTGAAGTTATCCACGTCGCGCGTACTCATTCATCATTGCGGTGAGCCCGTGACCGGCCCAGCCGAAGAAAGAGAGGAAGATTGGCACTGAGGAGAGTATTCCACTTTTTGTATGACAAGAGGATGCACGTGTCGAACCACGTTCGGCACTCCGAAATTTGGTCCTACAGGCCGAAAGCGACTTCACTGCTCGTCGTCTCAGTTCGTCGACGCGACGGAGTCCGTGTTGCGCGGATGGTGGCAGGCCACGAAACGACCCGGTCGAAGTTCGACGAACGCCGGCTTTTCACTCGTGCAGATCTCGGTCGCCGCCGGACAACGTGGATGGAACGAACAGCCCGTTGGTCGATCCGACGGATCGGGCACGTCCCCACTGATGATGATTCGTTCTCGACGCGGAGCGTCGGTGTCATTGAGTTCCGGCACCACCGACAGCAATGCCTCGGTGTAGGGATGGAGCGGTGTCTCGTAGAGCGCCTCGGCTTCGCCCAACTCGACGATCTCTCCGAGGTACATGACGCCCACGCGGTCCGACACGTGTCGCACGACTCCGAGGTCGTGGGCGATGAAGAGGTACGTAAGATTGAACTCGTCTTGAAGGTCGGTCATGAGGTTCAACACCTGGGCCTGGACCGAGACGTCCAGCGCCGAGACCGGTTCGTCGGCGACGACGAGCGAAGGGTTCAGTGAGAGCGAACGCGCGATGCCGATGCGCTGACGCTGACCGCCCGAGAATTCGTGGGGGTAGCGTCGCAACGACGAGGGATCAAGTCCGACGGTCTCAAAGAGTTGGCGCACGCGCGATGCGATCTCGGCGTCGCTGCCGATCTTGTTGATCCGCATCGGATCGGCCACGATGTCACCCACCGTTCGGCGAGGGTTGAGCGACGCGTACGGGTCTTGGAAGACGAGTTGCATCTGACGGCGGTGCGGTCGGAGCTTGCGCCGCGACAGTGTCGTGAGCTCCACGCCATTGAATTCGACACTGCCCGACGTGACGGGCAGCAGCTGCACGAGGCACCGCGCGAGGGTGGACTTACCGCAACCCGACTCTCCGACGATGCCGAGCGTCTCGCCGCGCTTCACCTCGAGTGAGACGCCGGCCACGGCGGTATTGAGCGTGCGAATGCCATTGACCTTTCGTCGCGACGCGAAATTCTTCACGACGTCGGTCGCGCGCAGTAGGACGTCGTCGCTCACGACGCACCTCGCTGGGTCGCCGTGGATCGTATGGCGAGTCGCTGTTCGTCGCTCAGCCAGCACGCGTCGACGTGGTCGTTCGCCCCTCGAAGCGCCGGGCGCTGATCGCAGATCTCCATGCGGTACTGACACCGCGGTGCGAAGGCGCACCCCGTGGGCACGTCGAGCGGCGAGACGGCGTTACCCGGAATCGTGACGAGTCGGCGTGACTTCACGTCCGCGCGAGGTACCGCACCGAGGAGGCCCCAGGTATAGGGGTGACGCGCCGCACGAACGACCTCGACCTCCGGTCCGATCTCGGCCGGACGACCGGCGTACATCACGACGACCCGGTGGGCGATCTCGGCGATCACACCCATGTCGTGCGTGATGATCACGATCGAGGAACCGTGCGTCGCTTGCAACCGACCCATTAGGTCGAGTATCTGCGCCTGCGTGGTCACGTCGAGCGCGGTCGTCGGTTCGTCGGCGATGAGCAGTTTGGGATTGCACGAGAGGGCCATCGCGATGACGACGCGCTGGCGCATGCCACCCGAGAACTCGTGCGGATAGTGTTTGACGCGACTCTTGGGATCGGGGATGCCGACCTCGGCGAGCAGTTCGGCCGCACGGACGTACGCCTGCTTCTTCGTCATGTCGTTGTGGGCGCGCAACTGCTCGACGATCTGCCATCCCACCGTATAGACCGGGGTGAGCGCCGTCATCGGGTCTTGGAAGATCATGCCGATCTCGCCGCCGCGCACCGACTGCATTTCGGTGTCCGAGAGTCCGAGGATTTCCCGTCCCTCGAAGCGCACGCTGCCCGAGATCGAGACGTTGGCGTCGCGCACGAGCCCGAGCATCGAGTACATCGCGACACTCTTGCCCGATCCGGACTCCCCGACGATGCCGAGCACCTCTTTCGCCCCGACGTCGAACGAGAGCCCGTCGACCGCCTGAACGACTCCCTGGCGTGTGGCAAAAGAGACGGACAGGTCCCGCACGCTCAGAACCGCGTTGGTGGAGGGTGAGTCAAGCGACAACGCGAATCCTCGGATCGATGTAGGCGTAGAGCACGTCCACGACGGCACTCGCGAGCACGACGAAGAATGCTCCGTACATGACGCAGCCCATAATCAGCGGAAGGTCGAGGTTCTGCAGACCCTGGTACGTGAGCCAGCCGACACCTTGGATTCCGAAGACGACCTCCGTCAAGAGTGCCGCCCCACCGACGAGTACACCAACGTCAAGTCCGAAGAGCGAGACGATGGAGATCATCGAACAGCGCAGGGCGTGGCGGTAGAGAATACGACGCTCCGAGAGCCCTTTCGCGCGCGCTGTACGGATGTAGTCCTCATTCATATTGTTGATCAGTTCACCCCGAAGGACCCTCGCGTAGATACCGGCGTAGAGACTGGCCAGGGTGAGCCACGGGAAGAGAAGGTGTAACGCCCACTGCCAGGGATTTTGTGTCAGGGGCACGTATCCTCCATTGGGCGCCCACGCGAATATCGAACTATGCAATCCCCCTTGGGTGACGAGCAAGACCATCTGACCGAGCCAGTACACCGGAATCGAGATCGCGGCGATGCCGAAGAACATCACCAACGGGTCAATGAACTTGCCCTTGTTCTTCGCGGCGATCAC
>CALGFJ010000111.1 GCA_937881055.1 uncultured Acidimicrobiaceae bacterium
TCGTGAACGAAGCGACGCATCGACTCGTCACGACGATCCCCGTGGGCGCCTACCCCCGCGGCATCGCGATATCGCCCGACTCGCACCTCGCCTACGTCGCGATCATGGGGAGTGACGTGATCGACGTCATTAGCCTCTCGACCTTCCGAATCGTCGGACAGATCGGCGGGCTCTATAACGTGCGGCACGTCGTGATCGATCCGCAGAACCCGGATTTCCTCTATGCCACACTGAACCAACCGGGCGACGTCGTGAAGATCGACCGACTCACCGGCAAGATCTTGGCCGAAGTGCACACCGGTTCGGATTGCCGTTCGCTCGCGATCTCGACCGACGGCACCGCGCTCTACGTCGTGAACTACCTGTCGAACTCGGTGACCGAGTTGGCGTCGAGCAACCTGCGGATCCTCCAGGTCGTGCCGACCGGCACCAACCCGGTCGGCGTCACCTACGACGGCACGACGGGACGTGTGTGGGTCGCGGTGTACACCGGCGAGATACTCGTGTTCAATACCAAGTGACTGATGATCACTGTTCGGACTCGACGCAGTAATTAGGAGGTCGGTCGTCCTGCGCTACCTTTCAGAAGGCGAAAGGACGAACGTGTATCGATCGCTGTGGCGAAGTCAGGAGAACGCATGACGAATCGAATCGATGAGATCGACCTCTCCGCGACCTTGGACAAAGCCACGTCCATCGAACGCGTCGCGGCGGCCCAGCACCGACTCACCCAGTTGCGACTCTTCTCGGCCGGTTTGATCCAGCCCGACGTCGTGGCACCGGGTCTCCTGGTGCTGTTCGAAGGTTTCGACGCCGCCGGGAAGGGCGGGGCGATTCGCCGGTTGACGGCCAGCATCGACCCCCGCCACGTGCGCGTCGTGCCGATAGGTCCACCGACGGCGGAAGAACTACGCCACAATTTCCTTTGGCGTTTCCAGCCCACCATTCCCGGCACCGGAGGTATGACCGTCTACGACCGTTCGTGGTACGGGCGACTACTGGTCGAACGAGTGGAGGGACTCATCGACAACGCGACCGCGATGCGCTCGGGCGAGGAGATCGTGCAGTTCGAACGCCTCCTCGTCGACAACAACGTCACGCTCGTGAAGTTCTGGCTGCACATGTCAGAGAAGGAGCAATTGAAACGCTTCAAGGACCGTGAGAGCGATCCCCTGAAACAGTGGAAGCTCACGCCCGAGGACTGGCGCAATCGCGAGAAGCGCTCGGCCTACCTAGACGCCTTGGAGGACATGGTGGAGACGACCGACAAGTCCCACGCGCGCTGGGACCTGATTCCCGCCGAGAGCAAGCACTACGCGCGAGCGGCGGTCCTCGAGACGTTGATCGACCGGTGGGTGCACGACCTCGAGCGAAGAGGACTCAAGGTGCCGACGCCGCGCGAAGGCGACTACCTCAGCTAGGCGTCCCCGTCTCACATCTGGAACACTGACTACATGGACTCTCGCTACGGCATCACGATCCCCTTCGACGGTGTCTCCCTGCGCGACCACAAGGAGTGGTTCCACCGCATCGCCGATCTCGGCTACACCGACCTCTGGTCGGCCGAAGTCGACGGCGCCGACGGATTCACGCCGCTCACGTTGGCCGCCGTCTGGGAGCCGCGCCTCAATCTCGGCGTCGCGGTCACCCCGGTCTTCACGCGCGGCGCGGGACTCCTCGCCATGAGCATCGCCGCGATGGCCGAAGTGGCGGAAGGTCGATTCATCATGGGACTCGGCGCCTCGAGTGAACCGGTCGTCCAGCGCTGGAACGGCGTGAAATACGAGAAGCCCTACGCGCGCACGCGTGACGTCCTGCACTTCGTGAAGCGCGCCCTCGACGGCGAGAAGATCGACCAGATCTTCGAGACCTTCGAAGTCCACGGGTTCAAGCTCTCGCGCCCGGTGCTGGTGCGACCACCGATCCTGCTCGGGGCGCTTCGTCCCGGCATGCTCCGCCTCGCCGGCCGCGACGCCGACGGCGCCATCCTCAACTGGCTCGCCGCGAAGGACGTCGCGCAGTGTCGCGCCGAAGTCGGAGATGGCAAGATCATCGCGGCGCGGCTCTTCGTCGTGCCGACGGCTGACGCGGACTTGGCGCGCCTGATCGGGCGTCGCATGATCTCGTCGTACCTGACGGTGAACGCCTACGCCGAGTTCCACCGTTGGCTCGGGCGCGGCGAAGTGCTCCAGCCGATGTGGGACGCGTGGGCCGAGGGCAATCGCAAACTCGCCAATGAACTCATCCCCGACTGGGTCGTGGATGAACTGATCATCCACGGACCCTACGAAGCCTGTCGCGAACACGTCGCGCGCTACGTCGAGGCCGGGGTGCAGATCCCGACGCTCGCGATCGTCCCGTTCGGCGTCGACCTCAAAGAGGCCGTCGAAGGACTGGCGCCGCGCTAGACCTTCTCCGCTTCGAGGAACTCGAGCATGCCCGCGAACTTCTCGCGCGCCGCCGCCGTTCGTGTCGGGATGAACTCACTCGGCTCTTCACTGGGCGTGTAGTTCTTCAACGCGTGTCGCGCCACGGTCTGGCGGTGGACCTCGTCGG
>CALGFJ010000112.1 GCA_937881055.1 uncultured Acidimicrobiaceae bacterium
CCACCGGCACCCGACTGCCCAAGGCGAGTTTCTCCTGGTACGCCAACACGGTGGCCAACAACGGCCTGGTGCACTCGAAGAGTGGCGGCGATTCGTAGATTCCCACTGCGATTCAAAAACATTTGCCGTTCGTCACGGTGTCTGAGATCGTCACATTCAAAAGAAGAGGGCGGGCGGCACTTGATGGTGACATCGGAGCGAACGCTCGACTGATCTAGAGCCCGATTTGGCCAACGTGCAATCATTCGCTCCGTCTCGCGCGGCTACTTGAAGCATCGAACGAATCCGTACGCACAGAAGTAATTGCGATCTCTAAGTCGGGATTCAGTTCGTGAATATTCTCACAACACCTTCGCTCTCCTCACGGCCTGGATGACTTCTTTCAATAACGTCTCTGACGAGGGAAAAAAGAAACCGCTGGTGGCGAAAGTACACATTTTGGCCGACTTGACCCGTGATAGTTCGGTACTTAGTATGTTCAATGAAGTAAGTAAGTACGGCACCGCGCGGTATCCGATTGATGGAGGAGCATGACTCGCAAACAACTCGACGCCGAACCCCAACCCGAGCGTTCCTCTTCCGAGGCTCCCATCGCGAATGATCAAAGGGAGCCCGCCGCGGGTTATTCGACGCGGCGTGGCTCCCGATCACTACTGCGCGACCTCAACGTCAGTCTCTTAATCGAGCTGGTGCGTCGTGCCGGCACGGTGTCTCGCGCCGATCTCGCTCGTCAATCTCGACTCAGCGCGCCGACCGTGTCGAACATCGTCGACAAACTAATCAAGCGAGGGATCTTCAACGAAGTGTCACTCGCGCCTTCGAGCGGTGGTCGTCCACCCGTGTTACTGAGCATCGACCCCAAAGCCGGTTACGTCATTGGAATTAAGTTGCGCGCCAATGGCCTCACGACGGTTGTCTGTGACCTCGACGCTCAAATCGTCGCCAGTCGCGAAATCGAAACATCACTCGTCGGCAATCCGTCCGCGGCAATCCTGGCGATCGAGCAGGCCGTCTTGCGTGTTCTGCGCGATGCAGTTGTGCCCCAGTCCAAGGTTCTCGGCGTCGGCATCGGACTCCCGGGCATCATTGACTCGGACCGCGGCTTCTGCAACTTCTCACATTTGCTGTGGTGGCGCGACGTGGACATCGCGGGGCCGCTTCGTAAGCGCCTCGGCTTACCCATCTGGGTGGACAACGACGTAAATACCCTGGCCGTAGCCGAGAAATGGGCGGGCGACGCGCCCGACACCCGTGACTTCGTCACATTGAGTGTCGGCCGAGGCGTCGGACTCGGCATTGTCATCGACCGTTCGCTGTATCGCGGCGCGAACGGTGCGGCTGGCGAATTCGGACACGTCATCATCGAACCAGGCGGAGCCAAGTGTGAGTGTGGTCGTTTTGGTTGCCTTGAAGCGATTGTCGGTGAAGGTGCTTTACGCAGGAGCGTAGGCGAACAGCTTGGGCGCGATATCACTCGTGATGAATTGATCTCGTTGGTACGCGATGGAGACCTGGCCGCACGAGCTGTCGTGGAGAATGCCGGCCGTCGTCTTGGCCAAGCTGTGGCGAACATGATGACGCTCCTGAATCCTGAGTTACTCATCATCTGCGGTGAAGGAACCGAACTCGGTGCAACCTTTCTAGATCCAATCGTCGCAGCGGTTCGTGAGCAGACCTTCGGTGACCTCGGCCGAACCGTTGACGTCAAAGTGCAGTTATGGGGCGACGAGGCCTGGGCCGTCGGCGCGGCGACACAGGTGCTCCGAGAATCATTCAGTCTGCCCAATTCGGACGACAAGAGTCATGCAATCTGGCATCGAATCAACGCATGAGCTCGCAAGGAATCGACCCCATAACGTCAGTCGGCGCTGCAAAGCGACTCGATCGAGCACGCTTCGACTCGTCCCTGCAGGAGAGCATTGACGCGATTCTTCGCAACCAATCGGCCAGCGGAGCGATCGTGGCCTCGCCCGATTTCGCTCAGTATCACTTCTGTTGGCTTCGAGACGGTTCGTTCAGTGCGTTCGCATTGGACCGCGCCGGCGAACACGAAGCGTCGGCGCGGTATCACGCGTGGGTAAACGATGCCATCGGCGGCATTAGCGGAATCATCGACGACGTCATCGAGAAGATGCTGCGCGGTGAGGTCCTGGATCCAACGATCATGCCTCCCGCGCGCTTTGCGCTCGATGGCACGTCCGTCATTGATGACTGGCCGAACTTTCAAATCGACGGCTACGGCACGTGGCTGTGGTCGCTCGGTCAACATCTCACCGAGTCCAACCAGGCGAACGTACCTCGAGAGTGGCTCAGCTCGGTAGCTCGGGCAGCTCGCTACCTCGCGACGTTCGCCACAACACCCTGCTTCGACGTATGGGAGGAAAACGGAAGTGCGGTGCACACGTCGACCCTCGCGTGCGTGTTCGGAGGTCTCACGACTGCGGCACGACTGTTGGACGACCCTGATCTTCTCGAGTCCGCCAAAATCGTGAAAACCCGACTCCATCAGGCCGTTATGAACGGTGTCTACGCGAAGTCGAGTGAGAACAGTGATGTTGACGCGAGCGAACTGTGGCTCTTCACACCGTTTCATGCAGTTGATATAGGGGACCGGGCGTTTTCAGAGACCGTGGCGACAATTGAAGACCGGTTGAATCTCTACGGGGGCATTCGCCGATATGCGACTGACGTGTATTTCGGCAGTGGCGCGTGGCCTGTGCTCACCGCATCGTTGGGATGGCACGCCGTCGCCACCGGCGACATTGAAAAGGCGAAGCGTTGCTTGGCGTGGGTAGCAGCGCACTTCGACCATGACGGTTTATTGGGCGAGCAGTACGGCGGTGAGGGTCGCGACGCGCTTCACTACGACGAGTGGGTCCAACGATGGGGGAATCCGGCGAAGGACCTGACCTGGTCCTACGCGATGTACGTCGTCCTGCTGATCGCCGTTGACGAAGCGGAGAATCGCGATTCTTCGATTGCCACGGCGAGTGACGTCAGCGGCGGAAAGCGATGACCGTGACCACGAGACATTCCACGAGACCGATACCGCGTTGGGGAGGGCCACCAACGAGTTCTGGAGACGAGAAAGGTGAGGG
>CALGFJ010000113.1 GCA_937881055.1 uncultured Acidimicrobiaceae bacterium
GTCCTCACCGACACCGGCGCCAACGACACGTTCTTGTACAACACGGGTCAGATCACGTCGCTGAGTGACGCCACGTGGAACCGAAAGCAGTTCTATTCGGTGACTCGCAAGCACAACGGCTCGTCGAAGGTCCTCGCCAGCGGCCTCGCCTGCCCGCCGTGCAACGTCGGCATCAACTCGATCCCGAACTACGCGGCGTTGACGAGCCAGGCTATCCACACGATTGGCACGACCACGGTCTTCGCCGGCCAGCGCGCCGACGGGTTCTACGTCGACCTCGGATCGATCTTTGACCTCGGCGACCTTCGCCCCTTCCAACCCGACTTCCTCTTGAAGGGCGCGGCCGTCGCCGGGGTCAACTCACTCGCCGCGACGAACGTGCACTCCATCGCCGTTCAGGTGCCGATCTCGGATCTCACCAAGGGAGGTTTGGTGCCGACGACGTACACGGACGCCGATTCGACGATCGGCGTGTGGACGACCGCGAGTCGCCAGAAGACCAAGATCTACAGCACCACGCCCCAGACCAACACCGGTCCGTGGGAGCAGGTCTCGCGTCTCGGCAATCCGCTCATCAACGAGGTCATCATCCCCATGGGTCACAAGGACCGCTGGAACTCACAGGCGCCAAAGAACGACAAGCAGTACTCCTCGTACTACGACCACCCGGGACTCGCTTCGTTGTTGAACGTGCTCTACCCCGGTGCGTTCCCCAACCTGGCGGCCTACGCCGCGGTCGCGTCGAATACCCGTCCGGACCTCGACGCGGTGCTCTTGACCGGCGTCCCGCCGCTCTTCCCGGGATTCCAGAACTACACCGGCGCGACGAAGGCCGACATGTTGCGTCTCAACGTGGCCATCACGCCGACGGCGACGTCGGCGGCGAGCATCCTCGGCGTGGTCGGGGGCGACGTGGCCGGGTTCCCGAACGGCCGACGCGTCTTTGACGACGTGGTGAGCATTGAGCTCAAGGCCGTCGCCGGCGCTCTCCTCGGTGCCGTCGTCAAGACCTTCACGCCCGACGCCGCGGCCGGCGCACTCTTTGACGTCGGCGCGACCGAGCCGATGACCGTCGCGAGCCTGTCGGCTTTCGGTCTGCAGTACCCGTCCAGCTTCCCGTACCTGGCCGACCCGTGGGACGGGTTCGACAACCCGGCCACGCAGGTCCGGGCGATGGCCGGTTAAGTGCGTAGCGAATCAGTTCGCACCGGCTCCGGGGACGACCGCCTCAATCCGGTGGTCCCCGGAGTCGGTGTCTCGCATCTCCACGATCATCACGATATTCACGCGCACGAGTCCCACGAACACGACGCGCACGATGGCCACGTGCACGTCGAGGCGGCGCCCCTTTCGGTGCCGAGTCGGGCGGTCATGATCAACGTGGGTGAGCACACCGGCGCGTTAGTCCTCGCGTCGAACGAGCGGCGCGCGGGCCTCGAGGTCGAGATTCATCCGGTGTCGCACCCCGGGGCTCGCACGCACGTGTGGGTGCTGCCGCGCGAGGGCCGCGACGGCGTCGTCTACGCCGCGATATTTCCCAGCTTGGCCAGAGGCGACTACGCGATCTTGGGCGTCGACGGATCGATCGCCGACATCATCCCTATTCCGCCGAATCAGGTCACGCACGCCACTTGGACGTAGTGGCCGTCATCGGAGACTTGTAAGGAGCTACTGCGCCGGACCAGAGGCGAGCACGACGTTCACTGAAGCGGCTTTGCCATTCACGTTCAAATAGTCCACGTGAATCGTGTTGCCGGGCTTCTTG
>CALGFJ010000114.1 GCA_937881055.1 uncultured Acidimicrobiaceae bacterium
GAGAGCGCGTAGGGAATCGTGACCGGCCTGCCCGGTGTACCGAGCAGATCCGGCAGGACCGCGGTCATGCCTCGTGCGACAACCCGGCGCGCGAACGTCGCCACGAGCGGTGTGATACCCGGCACTTCGTGGATGATTATGACCGGCGGTCCCGCACCCATTCGATACACCTGGTGCGTACGGCCGCTCGTGGAGGTGAAGGGTTGCGACTCGAATCCTTCGAGGGCGTAGGTCGTGACACTCATGGTTGTTCCTATCTCAGGTTTCAACCATTCTTTCAGCGAACTCGAATGACGACCGTCCAATGACTCTGGCTGGCACTACAGGTGCTACCAGTAGGACACGACGTAAGACTGGCGATCAGTCGCATGAGCCCCGGTTCGAGGGCGAAGTAGTGCGCGAGCGAGGACGTACAACTTCGGCCTGGGACGCAGGCCTGCGTCGCGCCCGAGGACGCGCCCTTGACGGTCGTCCACGTCAGTAGCTTGACGACTGCACGACTGCCTTGCGTACTGAACGTCCAGTTGCTGTTCGCGAGCGAGACGTTGATATGGGTTCCCGGGTTCACGGTGATCACGCTTCCGTTGGCGGCCGCGGTGATCGTGATCGTCTTGGGGGTGGCGGCCTGGGCGCCGGTACCGAAGGAACCCAAGAGAAGAGCGCTCATGGCGACGAGACTGATGATCGAACGCCGGGGCGTCACGATCGAACGAGGCTTCATCGAAGAGTCCTGGGTGAGCTGATTCATGATGATCCTCTCGTATCTCGACGTTGCCATCGAGTGACCGATCCGGCACGGCTCCAAGGAACGTCGGGGCCGTTTTCAATGGGCAGACTCGCGCTTGGTGGCCGCTTCAACCCTCAGGATCGGCCAGCGAAATACTCTGTCGCTCTATTCCAGCCTAGGCACTGAGTCGATCTTGAGTAGCGCGGAGTGGAATCTCCTTGATTCGCTCGAGGGAGGCCAGGGCCGGAGCACTTAAGGATCGTCGACTCGGCACCAGGAGGGCGATGACGACGCCGATCACCACGACGAGCGCTCCGACGTACATCGCGGGGCGCAGGCCGTTGACGTAGTCCTGGGCCGAGAGGTAGCCGCCACTCGACGAGAAGACCGCGCCGAGTAAAGCGATGCCGAAGACTCCGCCGAGTTCACGGAACGCGGCATTGGTGCCCGACGCGAGTCCCTCTTGCTCCTTGGGAACCGAACCGAGCACGAGCGACGCCACCGGGACGAAGAAGAGTGTCATGCCGACGCCGGCGACGAGGAACGCGGGAACCATGTCCGTGTAGGGCGTGGTGGGGCTCAACAACAGCGCCAGCCACGTCAGGCTGATTGCCTGAAGGATGAGTCCCGTCACGACGAGGGGCTTGCCACCGACGCGCTGGGCGAGAATCCCGACGAACGGAGCGAGCAGCATCGGCATGCCGGTCCACGGCAACACGCGAAGTCCCGCACCGAGGGGCGAGTAGCCCTGCACGGTCTGGAGGAACTGCGAGAGGAAGAAGACCGTGCCGAACATCCCGAAGCTGAAGAGCATCCCGGTCACGTTGATCGCGGCGAACCCTCGATTCTGGAAGATCCGCAGGTTCAGCATTGGAGTCGTCGTTCGAAGCTCCCACCGAATGAACGCCGTGAGCAACACAGCTCCCACGGCGAAGGATGCGAGCACGCTCGAACTGGTCCAGCCGCTGTCGTTGCCGCGAACGAGGCCGAGCACGACGCCGAGGAGACCGCCGCTGACGAGTAGCGCTCCGGGGATGTCGAGTCGACTCTGCGTGCCTCGTGACTCGGCCAACTTCCACCACGCCAGAGGAACGAGGACGATGCCGATAGGAACGTTGAGCCAGAAGATGTAGTGCCAGGACCAGCCGGTCGTCACCGCGCCGCCGACGAGTGGGCCGAGGGCGATGGCCGCGCCGCCAATCGCTCCCCAAATGCCTAACGCGGCGTTGCGACGTTCGGGCTTCACGGCCGCGCTCAACAAGGTCAGTGAAAGCGGCATGATCATCGCGCCACCGGCGCCCTGGATGGCCCGTGCGGCGATGAGGAAGTCGATGTTTGGCGCGATTGCCGCGAGAGCCGACGCCGTCGTGAAAATGGCGATGCCCAGCATGAACGTTCGACGACGACCGAAGCGTTCGCCGAAGGCGGTGGCCGTCAGCAGAAAGACGGCGAAGGTCAAGGTGTAGGCGTTGACCGTCCACTCGAGGCCCGAGAGTCCGGCGTGGAGGTGCACTCGGATGACGGGAAGCGCGGTCGTCACGACGAGGTTGTCCAGTGACGCCATGAAGAGGGCGAGGCCGGTGATGAGGACAGCCCACGCACCGAGGTGGCGATCGGCGCGTTGGACCCTCGGGGGATCGACGGGCTCGACGTCGATCGGGCGGGTGAGTGTGGTGGTCATTGCGGTGCTCCTTGCCCTTGCTCTTCCACCTGAAAATTCCTGATGAAAGGGATTGTTAGTTGTGAGTAGTCACTATCTTGAGAAGAGAAAAAAAATAATGGGGTCGTCACGATGCTCGCTCCGTGTGCACGGCGGCATTGGTGTGGAGCGCTGCCGAGATCGCATTCATTGCCTCGAACTTTTCCATTCCGGGACAGATCGACTGAGCCCATGATTCCTTCACCGAGAGCAGGTCGATCGCGGACATCACCGAGATCAACATTCCGTTCGCGAAGAAGTTCTGGATCATTTCGGGGTCGAGACCCAACTTGTCCTTGACCATGTGCCAGAGCACCTCGAAGGTCCTTCGGCAGGCGGCGGCGATGTCGGGGTCGGCGGTCGCGGCGGCGTAGCCGTGCATCTGAACCTGGAGCATCTCGGTGTCTTGCATGAGTGTGAGATAGGCCATGCCCATGGCGTGCATGGCCTCTTCACCATCCAAACCTTCGACCGCGCGCGACAACTCATTGACGATCCGCATGCCGACTTGGTCGTAGGTCGCAATGAAGAGGTCCTTCTTCGTGCCGAAGAGTCGAAAGAGGTAGGGCTGGGAGATGCCGGCGCGCGCGGCGATCGTGTCGGTGGAGGTCCCGGCGTAACCCGACTTGGCGAACTCTGCGAC
>CALGFJ010000115.1 GCA_937881055.1 uncultured Acidimicrobiaceae bacterium
GTCCTCATTGGCCTCTACACAGCAGAGTACTCTGCGATACAGAGTTAATCAAGCCGTGGGTGGAATGGCGTACCGAAATCATCAGGAACGGTTGCAATTGCGGAGGAGAGTCTTCGGATTTCTGACGCTCGTTGTTTGATGCAGTTTCGAGTCATCGGTCAGTATCCGAGATGTTCCGATTCCGCTGATATGACAAAGAAGTGGAATCACGGAAGTCGTTGGGAATAGGTACTCGTTCATTCGTGTGCGAGATGAGACGCCACCTTTGGGACGGCGCTGGGAGCGGCGACTCGACGTCACCGGTCTGCGACTTGGTATTTGCGGCTCACGCGATTACGACGCACAGAAAAAAATGACGAGTGCCCAATACGAGGATCGGTTCGCGAAGCTACCCTTCAGGGCGAATGAGTCGTGCACACTTGCGATTGGCAACGATCAGCGCGGTCGTGAAGATTGCGAAGTCAAGTGCTCCTTCCAACCAGATGCCAGTGGTGCTCCGATAGGCAAACGAGTTAGTCGCAACGTTTATCAAGTAGAGAAGCACATTGCCCGGTACGGATAGCGCGAAGAACCATCTCAAGTAGTTTCGAGTGTTCCCTTCGACGGTCGTTTTGAATGTGAACATCTGTCGAATTGTTACGGGCGCCACCGAAGACCTCCCTGTCGGGTGCTAGTTCCTACGGTACTCACCTTCAAGCAGTCGCCTCTTCCCGGAAGAATTCTCTGGTGTTCGATGTCAACGAAACGTGCTGCAGTCCCGTTTGGTATGTGGGATGAATCGTGGGATTTCGAATGCTCCCATTGGCATGACCTCGTGATGCAGCGCAGTAATCTCAACTCTCTTGGCGTGTGCAACATCCGAGCGAACTTCGCGCCTCGTCCAAAATGTGGACAAGTCCAAACTCATGCTCTACAGTCTGGTGACCCCCGATGATCTCGTCTCCAACCGGTGGAAGACTTCGGATTCGGCGACAGATTGAGGAAAGTGAGGCCAAATGGGTCGAGGTTTCTTCAGTTCAATCATCTCATTCGTCTATCTCGTTGTCGGCGTGATAATTGCCCACTCCCACAGGTATTTTGTGCACGTTGCCAATCTCAAGGCCATCGTGTCCGCCGCACTTGCTGTCATCTTGTGGCCGCTCCTCCTCTTTGGCGTCAATCTTCACCTCCGATGAAGTGGTCCCATGCTTCTGGAAATAGAGTGACCCCATATGACTGGCCGCGAGCCAACCGGCAGTGATCCATGGCCGAAGTAGCAGGTTCTACGGATTCCTATGAAGTATCAAGACCAAGAGAGGTGGTGCAATGTGGGCGGAAAGAGTGAGAAGCGAAAGGGCCAAGTAGAAGAGGTGGCGGGCATCCTAACCGGCAAGAAGAGCCTTGAATCTAAAGGCAAGGCCGACCGTCGAGCTGGCGAGGCCAAAGTGAAAGTCGACCACGTTAAGAAGAAGGTCGACAAGGTGACAGAGAGAGCCCAGGGCAAAGCCGAAAAAATTATTGACAAGGCCAAGGATGCGTCGCGTCGCAAGTAGCTCGAAAATACCGCAACAGCGTCGGCTCACGCAGCGATGACCGCCCTTTCGATGAGGCGGACTAGTGATGATCGCCGCCAATTCGAAACTATCTCGTAGTAACGGAGGCTTCATGATTATTTTCGGAGTGATAATACTCATCATTGGTTTCATCACGGGGATTGCCATCGTGTGGACAATCGGGACGATTGTGCTCGCAGTAGGGCTGATCCTCTGGCTCCTCGGAGCGCTGGGCCACGCTGTCGGAGGTCGACGGCACTACTTCTGATCGATGACGTGGGCCGGATAATCGCCGGTTGCAAAGACCGCCGCACCACGTTGAGGATTGCGGTGATTGGCATCTCGTCGCTGCCCGTCGGGGACGCCCTATCCACCGAAAGGTTGGCAATATCATTCGTCTATCGATTCTTGGAAGTCATTAGCATCATCGAATGTTCATTGAATGTTCGAACGACTCTGAAGATCGGGTCCAGTGGAGTTGATGAATGGCCGTCGTGCCCCGGCGTAAATCGAATTCACGAAGAAAAGGCGTAGAACCCGTTCCCACGTCAACGCACCGATCAGAATTCGATCTCACCCCCGAGTATGAGGGACGGATCTGGCGCCAGTACCTGAGGGCCATGGGGCCGGGATTGGTGACCGGGGCGTCCGATGACGACCCCTCCGGAATCGCAACATACTCTCAAGCCGGAGCACAATTCGGTCTGGCCTTCATTTGGACCGCCCTCGTCACCTTTCCTCTCATGGCGGCGGTCCAGGAGATATGCGATCGAACGGCCCTCGCGACTGGCGAGGGTTTGGGCGAATTGGCTGTCAAGCGTTTCCAAAGGACGGGTCGAACGGTCATTGGCGTTCTTCTCATCGTGCTCATCATTGCGAATGCCCTCAATATCGCCGCTGACGTGGTTGCAATCGGCTCGGGCATGACCCTGCTCAATGCTGGTCCCACTTGGCTCTGGGCGCTCCTGGCAGGCGGAACCATAACGTTGTTGTTGGTTATTGGATCCTTTGCTCGAATCGCCCTTGTGTTCAAAGTGCTGTGCGCGCCGCTTTTGGCGTACGTGGTGGTCGCGGTCTTGGTCACCCATCAGTGGAGCCGAGTCCTTTCCCACACTTTCGTTCCGCACATTGAGTTGAACAAGACGTATCTGGCACTTTTGGTCGCGGTGCTCGGCACAACGATCTCTCCCTATCTCTTTTTCTGGCAAAGTGCTCACAGGATCGAAGAGATGCGCGACGCACCCGAAGGCGGCGCTGAGCCCGTACCACTCAAACGGCTGAGTCGTCGCAGAGCGGGAAAAAAAGAGCGGATGAGTCGTCTCGATGTTTTTACCGGTATGGCGTTCTCCA
>CALGFJ010000116.1 GCA_937881055.1 uncultured Acidimicrobiaceae bacterium
CCGGCGCGGGCGGCGCGGTCACGATTACTTCATTCGTAACCGCGATCAGCCCCGGTGAGGAGGATTCCCTCAGCGTCCATTCGTCCAAGCCTGACGATTCGTGCGACCTGGCGGTCACCCTGCCCAGTGGTTACACCAGCGAATCGCACGGCCTCGGCGTAGCTCGAGCCAACGCCGCCGGGAACGTGACGTGGACGTGGAAGATAGGCACCAGCACGGGTGCGGGAACCGCCCGCGCCACTGTCACGTGTGGCGCCGGGCGTGCGCTGAGAGACTTCGTGATCCGCTAGAAGCGACCGGGCGTCGGTTTAGAGAGCTGCGTGTACCGGGTTCTTGTCAGAACCCAACTCCTTAGGCGCTCGGATCACGATCGCTGATATGAGCAGTCCGGCGACGGCGATGAACGCGGCGACTTGGAACGCCGTCGTGTAGCCGTGCGTCGTGGCGATGTTCATCGCCTGGCGTGAGACCGTGTTCGGTGACGCACCAAGAGTGCTCGCGAGCTTCGACTTGTAGGCGTCGAAGGCGATGGTTGACAAGATCGCGAGACCGAGGGCCCCACCGACTTGTTGGGTCGTGTTGAGCAGCGCCGACGCCAGACCGGCCTCGTTGGGTTGCACACCGGAGACGGCGGTCAGTGTCAACGGGACGAACGAGAGACCCATGCCCAGCGACACAATGAGCAGTGGCACGAGGATGGCCGAGTAGCCGCTGTGGATCGTGAGCCGCGTCAGTAGTTCGAGTCCGATGACGGCGGCCGCCGGCCCCACGAGCAGCGGTACTCGAATGCCGATCCGACCGACGAGTCGTGAGGCAAGGACGGCGGCGGTGATGATGCCGACCGTCATGGGCAAGAAACCGAAGCCGGTCTTGAGGGCGCTCCAGCCCAAGATGTTCTGGAGGAACTGGGTGAGGAAGAAGAACATCGAGAACATCGCCGTACCGATGCAGAGCATCATCGCGTAGACCCCGGAACGGTTGCGGTTGGCGAATATGTGAAGCGGCATCAGCGCTTCAACCGTACGAGTCTCGATCAAGACGAAGGCCAGCAACAAGATCCCCGCGAGAACGAGCGACACGAGCGTGCTCGTGGCGGTCCAGCTGTGTCCCGCCACATTGGAGAGACCGTAGACGAGCGCGAGCATGCCGCCGGTGGCGGTGAGTGCTCCCGGAACGTCCAACTTGCCCGACGTCGTCGCGGACTCGTTGAGCGCACGGGGAGTGAAAAAGAGGATCACCACGGCAATCGGCACGTTGACGAAGAAGATCCAGCGCCACGAGACGAGGTCGACGAGCATCCCACCCAGGAGGAGGCCCGCGGCGCCGCCGGCGCCGGCCATGGCTGCGTACACGCCCATGGCCCGATTTCGTTGTGGTCCTTCCGGAAAGTTCGTGGCGATGAGCGAGAGCGCGGTCGGGGCCGCGATTGCGCCGCCGACGCCCTGACAGGCGCGCGTGATGATGAGCCAGATATCGGTGGTCGCGAAGCCGCCGAGGAGCGATGAGACGGCGAAAATGCCGATGCCGATCATGAACATCCGACGCTTGCCGAAGAGGTCACCGGTTCGACCTCCGAAGAGCAGCAGCCCCCCGAACGTGAGGGAGTACGCGGTGATGAGCCATTCGAGATTGTTCGCCGAGAAATTAAGATCGCGGTGAATCGTCGGCAGCGCGACGTTCACGATCGTGGCGTCGAGGATGATCATGAGCTGTGCGCCGGCGATGACCGCCAGGGCGAGGCCCAGATGCTTTCCTTCGGTGTTGCTGCCGGTGAGTTCGGGTGCTTCGGTGGTCGTCATGAAGGGTTCCTTGGGGGGCTTGAAGTTGCGGGACGGGCTAGGCGGTGGCGAGGGGGAGGATCACGTCGCTAATGACGCGTGAGGCGAAATCGGTGTCGGGTAGTTCTCCGGTGACCAAGACCTGTTGGATCATCAACGCGGGGAACAGCGAAACCAGGAGGTCGAGGTTACGCTCCGTCGACACTTCGCCACGCGCGACGGCGCGCTCGAAGATCGAACGGATGACTCGAGTTCGAGGCTCGATCATGCGCTCACGAACGACGTCACGGAGTTCGGCGTCGTGGGCGAGGGCGGTAATGAGGCCCAACATCACCTGCGCATTGAATCGGTTCTCCTGGCTGCACGTGCCCTGACTCAGTACGGCGAAGTCGCCTTCGAGCGATCCCGTGTCGGGCTCGATGATCGAACCCTTCGAACAGTTGAGCGCGTCAACGACGAGGGAGGCCTTACCCTGCCAACGGCGATAGATCGTCGCCTTGCTCGCGTGGGCTCGCGCGGCCACGGCGTCCATGGTGAGGCGGTCATAGCCGATCTCGGAGAGCAGATCGAGTGCCGCGTCGCGAATGGCGACGTCGCGACTCGTATCGAGTGGGTGACCACGATGACGGACGCCGTGGCCACCCTGGAGCGCCAGGCGGCGGTTGACGACATCGCTCTGATCCATGCGGCAATCCTTCATTTCGGGCTAATTGAGTACTGTACTGTATCGTACACCTTATTTTCAGAGATGAATCACCAGTGAATTAAATGGTTTCGTGACCAGAACCTTCAGTGATGCGCGAGTGGCACCAAGCTCACGGGTCACAGGCGATCAGCCCGCATTGGTGGATCGATGAGCGGATCGTACCTTGGCCACGTTCGAGGGCGGACGTCAGGGTTATTCCGGATGGCGGCGCGCCGCGTGATGCGTTATACAACTAGGTATCTAGTTTCCTAGTGAAAGTGAGACTCCGTGATCGAGTTTCGTCTGAATAGCAATTCCGGCGTTTCGCCGTACCAACAGATCGTCCAACAGGTCAAGAGCGCCCTGCGACTTGGTCGACTGCGTGTGGGTGACCAGTTGCCGACGGTCAAACACGTCGTCGGCAAAATCGCTATCAACCCCAACACCGTGTTGAAGGCCTATCGCGAACTTGAGCACGAGGGCCTCGTGGCCGCGCGACCCGGTATCGGCACATTCGTAGTGAACTCTTATGACGAGACGACCTACGCCGCCCAGCGAACGCTGCGGCGATCCCTCGAAGTGTGGATAGAAAAGGCGCGTCGAGCCGGATTGGACGACGAGAGCATTGAAGCGCTCTTCGTCGATACGTTTCTCTTCTCGCCGAAGGAACTAGTTCGATGACGTCAGCGCTTCACGCCACCGACCTCGGCAAGCGCTACGGGCGCAAGTGGGCGTTGAGCAACTGCACGCTCGACATTCCCTCCGGTCGAGTGGTCGCATTGGTGGGACCGAACGGAGCCGGCAAATCGACGCTGCTTCATCTGGCCGTCGGTCTTTTGACCCCCAGTTCCGGTTCGCTGACGGTTCTTGACGGGAAACCGGCGAGCAGTGCGGAGCAGCTCGGGCGCATCGGCTTCGTCGCGCAGGACACGCCCGTCTACTCCGGTCTCAGCATCGCCGCCCACCTTCAAATGGGGGCGGCGCTTAATTCGACCTGGGACGCGCAACTGGCCGATCGTCGGATTCGCGACCTCGGCCTCGATCCCCGTCAACGTGCCGGACGCCTTTCTGGAGGACAGCGCGCGCAATTGGCCCTCACCTTGGCGATTGCTAAGCGCCCGTCCCTTCTCTTGCTGGACGAGCCGGTTGCGAGTTTGGACCCCTTGGCTCGACGCGAATTCCTCGCGATTCTCATGGAAGTCGTCGCCGAGCACGACGTCAGCGTCATCCTCAGCTCTCACTTGGTGGCCGATCTTGAGCGAGTGTGTGACTATTTGGTCGTCCTCGCGGCTTCGCGAGTCCAGGTGAGCGGCGAGATCGACGAACTTTTGTCCACGCACCACCGCCTTATTGGACCTCGTCGCGACCTGGACAGCTTTCCGGAAACGGTGCGCGTCATCGAATCCAGTCACACTGAACGACAGACTACGGCGACCGTCCGGAGCGTTGATCCGATCCTTGATCCGGCGTGGAGCGTCGAATCCTTATCGATGGAGGATCTCGTTTTGGCCTATATGGGTCAGGCCGAAGAGCAACGCCGTGAGCTCGTCCGTTCGAAGGGCGGCGGACAATGATTCGCTTCGCGTGGCGTCAGTTCCGTCTGCAGGCCATCGTGGTGTCTGGTCTCTTGGTGGTCGTAGCGGTGGTATTTCTAATCACCGGCCCTCACATGGTGCACTTCTTCGACACGACGGTGAAGAACTGTAAGGCGAAAGGCGACTGCGCTTTCGTTACCAATTCACTCATTAGTCAGAACAACAAGATCTATCAGTTCATGCAGTCGTTCAGTTTGGTCTTCCCCGCGCTGCTCGGCATTTTCTGGGGAGCACCCTTAGTTGCGCGAGAACTCGAAACCGGAACCTACCGACTCGCGTGGTCCCAGGGCGTGACGAGGTCGAAATGGATCGTGACCAAATTGGCGGCGGTCGGTGTGGCGAGCATGTTCGCTGCGGGTCTGCTGAGTTGGATGTTGACGTGGTGGGCCAGTCCCATCGACACCGTCAACGCGAATCGCTTCAGTTCACTGGTTTTTGATACTCACTACATCGCACCAGTCGGTTACGCGGCGTTCGCGTTCGCGGTCGGCGTCACGGCCGGTGTGCTCTGGCGCCGCACTTTGCCGGCGATGGCCACGACACTCGCCGTCTTCGTCGCGGCGCGGCTCACGTTCGCGCGGCAAGTCCGTCCCCACTTGTTGACGCCGTTGAAGGTGACGTCGAAGTTATTGAAGACGTCGGGTTACGGATTCGAACAAACGCCGAACGGACTCCACTTCATCGTCAGCACTGGATCCAGTCCCAACGCCTTGGTGTTCAATTCCGTCATGGTCGGCAGGCACGGCGCGAGGGTGACGACGCAGTGGTTGAAAGCGAACTGTGCGAATCTTCTT
>CALGFJ010000117.1 GCA_937881055.1 uncultured Acidimicrobiaceae bacterium
GGCGTCGACACCGAAGTCCAGTCCTACCAGGGCCAGATCGAAGAACTCACGACGGCCTCCTCCGACGGCTTCGGGATACGGATCCTGAACGACGGCGCGAGCGGCGCTCGCGTGGGAACGGCGTGGGCCGGATCACTCGACGACGAAGCCATCGTCAACGCCCTGCGCGAGGCCCGCGACAACGCGACGTTCGCCACCGAAGATGAGTTCGTCGCCTTCGCGCGTCCCGACGGCGTCGGCGCCGTGTCTCTGACCCTGACCGACAACGCGGTCGCCAGTACCCCCCTCGAGGAGAAGATCGCGATGGCGATCGAACTCGAGCACCTCGTCCGCAGCGGCGACACCCGTATCCGTCAGGTCGATTCGGCGAACTACTCGGATTACGTGGCCGAGGCGGCGATTGCCTCGACCACTGGTATCCGCGCCTCTTACGCGAGGACCGGCGCATACGTGTCCGTTGAAGCGATCGCCAACGATGGCGGGGATGACCAGACGGGCTGGGGCCTCTCGGCGGGTCGCGCTCCTCACGAGCTCGACATCGAAAAAGCGGCGGGCGATGCGATTCGCCGCGCGACGAGGATGTTGGGCGCCGTGAAACCGAAGTCGTTCAAGTGCACGGCGGTCTTTGACCCGCGGACCGCCGCGACACTGTTCTCGATCATCGGCGGAGCCCTCAGCGGCGAAGCCGTCGTTCGCGGCCGCTCATTCTTCGCCAATCGCATCGGTGAGATGGTCGCCGCACCACGCTTCACGCTGCTCGACGATCCCACGGACCCGCGCCACTTCTCCGCGAGCGTCTACGACGCCGAAGGGCTGGCCTGTCGACGAAACGTCCTCATCGAGAACGGTGTACTCCTGGGATTCGTCTACGACACCGTCTCGGCGCGACGAGCGGGTACGGTCTCGACCGGCAGTGCGGTGCGAGGAGGAATCGCCGGTTCGCCGTCGGCGGGCTGTCGCGCACTCCAATTGTCGCCCGGCGACATTGACCAGGCGGAGATCCTGCGACGTGTCGAACACGGTGTCTTCGTTCAGTCGTTGATCGGCGTGCACTCCGGAGTCAATCCGGTCTCGGGGGACTTCTCCGTGGGCGTCACGGGTCTCATGATTCGTGACGGCCTCTTAGCCGAACCGGTTCGTGAGATCACGGTGGCGTCGACACTGCAGAGGATGCTCCTCGACGTCGCGCACGTGGGAAGTGACGTCGAATGGCTTCCGGGCGCGGCGGCCGGTCAGACCGTCGCGATCGACAACATCGCGGTCTCTGGCAACTAGTCCGACGTCGACGGTGACGAGGTGGTCGACGTCGAAGTCGAAGCGGTCGTCGCCGCGGGCGAAGCACTCGATTCGTTCGACGAGGCCGCCGCGGGTGCCGTCGTGGTCGTCGACGGCTTCGATGACTTGTCGGCACTGCGGCTGTCCGTCTTGTAGAAGCCGCTTCCCTTGAAGACGACGCCCACCGCCGAGAAGACCTTTCGCAGTTCTCCACCGCAGTGGACGCACACCGTGAGCGCCGGGTCGGAGAAGCGTTGGACCGCCTCCACCCGTTGGTGGCAGGTCTGACACTCGTATTCGTACGTCGGCATCGCTTCTCCAGTTCCGCCTATGGATCATGGCAGTTTACTCGCGTCAGTTCTGGGGCAATCCGCGGCGTCAGTATCATTGCGCCGTGGACGACTTCCACCAACTACGTCGACCGTCAAGTGGGGGAGCCTTCCCTCGCGACATCGGGGCCTCTGAAGTCACCGCCCGTCGCGCGTTGGCGAAATGTCGGATCAACATGGACGCGACGACGACGGCACTGGTGGCGGCGAACGCGATGAACAAGGGAGACGTCCTGGCGACGGCCCGCGTGGCCGGCATTCAAGCGGCCAAACACGCGACGACGATGCTCCCGATGTCGCATCCGGTACTCGTCGGTAACGTCCACGTCAACTTCACCATTGCCGACACGTACATTGACGTCGAAGCCAGTGTCGACACCGTTGATCGCACCGGCGTCGAGATGGAAGCACTGATGGCCGTGACCGTCGCGGCGCTCACCGTGTACGACATGTGCAAGTCGGCCGACCGGACCATGACGATCGAAGACGTCGCGATTTGGGAGAAGTCCGGAGGACGATCCGGAACGTGGCG
>CALGFJ010000118.1 GCA_937881055.1 uncultured Acidimicrobiaceae bacterium
GAGTTGGCGAATCGCGAACTCTCTGAACTCCTCGTCAACGATCGGCCAGTCGAACCCTGCCCCCGGGCCCTCGTAAAAGCCGTCAAGGCTGATGATGAACGACGCCAGTGTGCGCATGCTTCTCTCCTCGTGTGCTTAGCGATTCTCGTCGTCTCCCACCTACGTTCGTCGGTGATTATGGCGTAGAAACGTCAATTGGTTCGGTTCAAGTGGTTCGAATTGTATGACTCACGGTCCACTCAGTGGGATTGAACCCAATGGTGGGAAAGCGCGTACGTGAGGGCGGCTGCGGTTTGGGTTCGTTGGAACACTTCAACAACGTTCGGTGAGAGTTGGCTCGAGGAAGTCTGTCGCAACGATGTCTGTATCTCGCGTTCGATATTAGGCTCGACGCGTGTTCGAACTGCAGCGTCTTCGCGAGGAACACGAATCGGCCGTCTACGACTTTGAGCGAACAAACCGAGAATATTTCACGGCGTGGGTCAGCGATCGAGGCGACGATTTCTTTGAGAACTTCTCGGTTCATTACCGCGAGCTCTTGGCCGAACAGGACACTGGGAAATACGCGTTTCACGTGCTCGTGGGTGAACGTGGCGTCATCGTTGGCCGCTTCAACCTCTACGACATCGACGATGGAACCGCTGACGTTGGCTATCGCGTCGCCCAAGTGGCTTCGGGTCGTGGCGTCGCAACTGAGGGGCTTCGTGGCTTGTGTTACGTCGCGCGCGAAGTCTGGGGCTTACGAACGCTTCGCGCGGCAGTGAGCCTCGGGAACGTCGCCTCTCAGCACGTGCTCGAGAAGGCCGACTTCGTAGCCGTTGGACCGGCCTCGGTCGGTGGCCGCGACGGCACCTCGTACGAACTCGACCTCACGGATACAACACGGGTGCCACGCATCCACGACTATTGAAATGAAAGTCGTCGAAAGAGTGCGGTGACTCCCAACGTCACGCAACGCTGAGCGTCAGGCATTAGCCGGAGGTTGCTTTACACCGATGATGTTGCCTTCGGTGTCACGAACTTTCGCGACGAGCAGTCCCGCGCCGACGTCTCGGGGCTCTTGCACCACGGTCGCGCCGGCGGCCCGGAGCGTCGCAAGCATGGCGGTGATGTCCTCGACGTCGTAGAACGGTTCAGGGCCGGCCATCCCTTGATCATGACCGTTCGGTACGAGCCCGATCTCGTGGCCCTCGACGGAGTAGCCGACGTAGTAGGGCGAATCGACGTGCGGTTCAGCCCCGAACAGAGCGCTGAACGTTGCCTTCGCCTTGTCGAGGTCCTTCACCGGGTAGAGCACGGTATTGAAGTGCGTGGGCACGGGGTCTCCTCTAGTCACATTTCGCCACAATCGTGGGTCAGTATGAATGACACCGTAACCCGGGGGGATGTGACACATGGTCGACGAGCTTCATCTCGTTCAGCAGTTTGAGGCGAATCGACCACACTTGCGCGCGGTGGCGTATCGAATACTCGGCGACACCAACGACGTCGAGGACGCACTCCAAGAAGCGTGGATCCGACTCTCGAACTCCGACGCCGACCAGATTGAAAACATCACCGGTTGGCTCACGACCGTCGTCGCACACGTATGTCTCAACGTTCTGCGCACCAGACAACGACGTCCCGCCCAGTCCATCGGCGACTCATACGCGAGCGTGGAGCAACGCAGTGATCGCACGGTCTTGACGCCGGATGAGCAGGTGGAACTGGCCGAATCCATGGGACTGGCGCTCCTCATCGTGCTCGAGATGCTCGCGCCCGCAGAAAGGATCTCCTTTGTGTTGCACGACATGTTCTCGGTCCCCTTCGATGAGATCTCCGAGATGCTCGGCAAGTCGCCAGAAGCGTGTCGACAACTGGCGAGCCGCGCCCGGCGCCGAGTTCGCACGGCCAAAGATCCAGCCGCTGACCCGAATCGCCAGCGCGAGGTGGTGGGCGCATTCCTCACCGCCTCAAAGAATGGTGACTTCCAGACACTGCTCTCCTTACTCAGTGCCGACGTCGCACTCGTCTCGGACGCCGCGGCAATCGCCATCGGAGCGCCCGAGCGCAAAGACGGCCCGTTCGACGTCGCGACAAGGTTCTCCGGAGGTGCCCGGGCCGCTCGCGTTGCTCTCCTCGATGGACTGGCGGGACTCGTGTGGGCCCGAGGCGGCCAACCAAAGGTCGCCTTCGATTTCACGGTGATCGCGGGCAAAGTGACGAGAATCGACATGATTGGAGACGAGGAAGTTTTGGGCGAGATGACCATCGAATACGTGCGACGGGGACGTTGATCGTGGTCTCGTCGGACGCGGTACCCTCAGGTGCGGCCCACACTCATCATGTGGGCCGCATTTGTCGTCCACGCGGGTGACGACGTTGAGGCGCGTTGGTGTAGTGGTCGACCCCTCACCAACAACGCGTCAACCGATACAGTTCTCGACATGACGAAACGAACCAGTCCACCCTTTCGCGCCGATCACGTCGGAAGCCTCTTGCGTCCTCCGGTGCTCTTGAAGGCGCGCGCCTCATTCGCCGACGGCCAGATCGACGCCGACGCGCTGCGCGAGGTCGAAGACGATGCCATCCGGGGCGCCGTGGCCCTGCAAGAGGACCTGGGGTTCCAGAGTGCGACCGACGGTGAGTTCCGCCGAACCTCGTGGCACATGGACTTCATCTACCAACTCGGTGGCATCACGAAATCCGACGAACAGCTTCAGGTGGCCTTTAAGAACGCGGAAGGATCGACGTCGTTCACCTCGGCCGCGCTCAAGGTCGACGGACCGGTGCGACTGGAACACACAATCTTCGAAGACGCCTTTGCGTTTTTGAAGTCGGTAGCGACGACGGCGACGCCCAAGCTCACGATCCCGTCGCCCAGCATGGTGCATTACCGGGGCGGAGCGGCCGCCATCGACCCCAGCGTGTATGGCACCGTCGACGAGTTTTGGAACGACCTCAGCGCGGCTTACGCCGACGAAGTACGACGCCTCGGCGAGCTCGGCTGCACGTACCTCCAATTGGACGACACATCGCTCGCCTATCTCAACGACCCGGCGCAACGCCAGATGATCGCGGAGCGCGGTGACGACGCCGAACACCAGCACCTTCGTTACATCAAGCAGATCAACGCGGCGATCGCCGGGCGCCCGGAGGGCATGTCGATCACCACGCATTCATGCCGCGGCAACTTTCAGTCCTACTGGGCGGCCGAGGGGGGCTACGACTTCGTCGCGGAAGCACTCTTCAGCGAACTCGATGTCGATGGATTCTTCCTCGAATACGACGACGCGCGTTCCGGGGGCTTCGAACCACTTCGGTTCGTCCCCGAGGGCAAGATGGTCGTCCTCGGATTGATCACGACCAAAAAGGGAGCGCTCGAAAGCAAGGACGCGATCAAGCGCCGAATCGACGAGGCCAGTACGTTCTTGTCCTTGGACCAACTGTGCCTCTCCCCGCAGTGCGGATTCTCCTCCACCGTGGAAGGAAACAGCCTCACGTTCGATGAGGAGGTAGCGAAATTGCGACTCGTGCGAGAGGTGGCCGACGAAGTCTGGGGCTGATCGAGGGCCCGATGAGTAGAAACTCCGTCGTGAAGTTATGTCGGGCTTCGTGCGGCACCCCCGTTTCGTAAAATTCATCTCCCTCACTCTGATCGTCGCGTCCTTCATCGTCGCCTCCGCAGGCTCGCCCGGTTATGGCGCGTCGTCGCAATCCAGCCCAGTCGTTCAACGGGGTGTTCCCCTGACCAATACTTCCGCCGGATCCGGCACGCAGGTCGATCGCGTCGACATGCTGACGTCATCATTTGGCTACGGCGTGGCGGCCAACGACACTTTCTATCCAACGCGATGGGTCGACTTAGTCCGCACGAGCAACGCCGGCTCGAGCTGGACGATGCAAAGCGCACTCCCCTACCAATCGTTCCATCAGAGTGGAGGGGAACTCGTGCCGACCATCAACTTCGTAAGTCGAATGGTCGGGTACGTCTCGAGCGAAGGTACCGTGCCCGGCGCCCTTTTCATGACGATCAATGGGGGCATCACGTGGTCGAAGGTTTCGACGCCGGGAGTTGCGCCGACCTTTATGGCCACTTCGTCGGCGCTCGCGGTGGTAAGCGACATTTGCGTTCATCCACATCAGGACTCTGACTTCAACCTCTGTCCCAACGTCTTGTCGCTTTACCGGGTCGGTGCAACGACGCCGTGGCGTTCGGTAAGGATTCCTCGCACGAGCAACATCGCGAACCGAAACGCGCAGTTGTTCGCCATGCCGTCGCCGAACTCGTTCGTCATCAGTGAGGGTGATCCTGGCGGCGGCGGCGAGCACAGCCGTCTCTCGCTTTCCGAGACAAGCAATGCAGGTATCACGTGGCGTCATGTCGACGATCCCTGCGCCGGACTGGGTTCTGATCAACTCGTGACGTTCAACTCGCGGGCGTGGCTCCTCTCGTGCTTTCTGGGGATTGGCATGAATCAGGGCATCGGCAACTTGTGGCGCACGAGCAATGGTGGCGCCTCGTGGTCAAGAGTTCTTCACGGTGACGAAGAGGCGACCACATTGGTGCCGAGCGGGAATCAGCGCATTCTCTTCGGTGAGGTCGCCGGGGCCACAGGCGGCATTGTGTTCAGCACCGATGGCGGCGCCAAGTGGACCCGCACCGATATTGACGGGCAGGGCGGAGCGCCTGAGTCGTTGTCAACCATTGGTCCGACCGGTGCGATCGATGTCGTGATCGGCAACTTGATGTACCGAACGCGTAACGGTCGCAATTGGACCGCGCTACCCGAACTTCCGGCGGGCACTTACAAGGGCCTGTCCATCTGTTCGCCGCGCGACGGTGTCACGGCCGTCATCAGTACGAAGCTGGTGAAGAACATTCCCGGTTCATCGCCGATCATCTTCACGAACCGAGGCACGCGTAACTGCTACCTCGACGCAGCTCCAATCGTCCGAGCGGTCAACGACACGTCGAGGGATCCGGTGGGGCCGCCGGCCCAGATGACGTACGAGCAGTCCGACTTTGTCATCTTGAAGGCGCACGGTGGACGGGCCAACGCAATGCTGGGGATCTCACCGGCTTCGGAGTGGGGGCCGTCGTCGCGGTGCGTCCCCAAGATTGCGACCGGCGTCACCATTAGCTTCGGATCACCCGGACTGTTTTTTGACAAGCTTCGAGTGCCGACCCGCGTGTGCACTCGTTTCGCGACCGTGAGTATCATCGAAGTCCTCCCCGGCATGAGTACTCACTTCAAGATCACGTAGATTCGTTCGGGGATACTTCGAACTCTTGGTCGCGGAGGTTTACCGGTCAAAGGGAGCGACCACCCTACGAAGCAGGGCGGCGCATGCACGTTGGCGCTACGACGCCGAGCTGACCTTCACGTCACCGGAGACCGTCTTGG
>CALGFJ010000119.1 GCA_937881055.1 uncultured Acidimicrobiaceae bacterium
CTTCGCGCCTACATCGACCAGAACGTCACCGTCGAGGGTGACCTTCGCCGTGACGTCGCCCAAGACATCAAACGCAAGATGGAGATCAACTGCCTGCAGGGGATCCGTCACCGCAAGGGCCTACCCGTGCGCGGTCAGCGTACCCGTACCAACGCTCGTACCCGTAAGGGTCCGAAGCGCACCGTCGCCGGCAAGAAGAAGGTAACGAAGTAATGGCTAAGCCGAATACGGTTCGCAAGGGTCGCAAGAAGGAACGCAAGAACGTCGCCTTCGGCGTCGCGCACATCAAGAGTTCGTTTAACAACACGATCGTGTCCATCTCGGACCCCGAGGGCAACGTGCTCTCCTGGGCGAGTTCCGGGCAGGTCGGTTTCAAGGGTTCACGCAAGTCCACGCCGTACGCCGCGCAGCTCGCTGCTGAGAAGTGCGCGCGCGCCGCGATGGAGCACGGTGTGAAGAAGGTCGACGTGCTCGTGCGCGGACCGGGCTCGGGTCGCGAGACCGCGATCCGCTCGATCGCCGCCGCGGGTATCGAAGTCGTCGCCATCAAGGACGTCACGCCACTGCCGCACAACGGGTGTCGCCCCAAGAAGCGTCGTAGGGGTTAGTCATGGCTCGTTACACCGGACCCGTCTGTCGACTCTGTCGACGTGAGCGCACCAAGTTGTACCTGAAGGGCGAGCGCTGCTTCACCATGAAGTGCCCCGTCGCCGAGAACTCGGACCGTCAGATGCGCGCCTTCCCTCCGGGCATGCACGGTCGCGACCGTCAGCGCCAGGGTTCGGAGTACCTGACCCAGCTGCGCGAGAAGCAGAAGGCCCGCCGCATCTACGGTCTCCTCGAAAAGCAGTTCCGCAACCTCTACGAAGAGGCCAGTCGTCGCCCCGGCATGACCGGTACGAACCTCTTGCAGTTCCTCGAGCTTCGTCTCGACAACATCGCCTACCGCGCCGGTTGGGGAGCGTCACGCGCCCAGGCCCGCCAGTTCGTCCGTCACGGTCACGTGACCATCGACGGCAAGCGCGTGAACATCCCGTCGTACCGCGTGCGTCCCGGCGAAGTGATCGCTCTCAAGAACGTCACGCGCGAGAACTTCAACGTCAAGCGCAATCTTGACGTGCTCGATCGAAGTGTCCCGGGTTGGCTCGAGACCGGCGACGGTGGCTTCAGCGTCACCGTGCGCATCGTCCCGCAACGCGAACAGATCGACGAGTCGATCAAGGAGCAGCTCATCGTCGAGCTGTATTCCAAGTAACCGAACCTTTCACAGACTTAGAGGAGTCCCCATGTTGATCATCCAGCGCCCCACCATCGAAGCCCTCGGCGACGAAATTAGCAACCGTCAGTCCTTCGGCATCGGCCCGCTCGACCCCGGCTTCGGCCACACGCTCGGCAACTCGCTTCGCCGCACGCTGCTCTCGTCGATCCCGGGCGCCGCGGCGACCCGCGTGAAGTTCGACGCGGTGCTGCACGAGTTCGGTGTCATCGAAGGCGTCAAAGAAGACGTCCAGGACATCTGTCTGAACCTGAAGGACCTGCTGTTGCAGGTGCACAGCGACGAGCCCGTCATGTTGCGCCTCGACAAGCGCGGCGAGGGTCCCGTCACGGCCTCGGACCTTTCGACGACGGCCGACGTGGAGATCTTGAACGGCGACCTCCACCTCGCGTACCTGACCAACGCCAAGAGCGCGCTCACCTTCGAGCTCACTGTCGAGCGCGGCAAGGGCTACGTCGGAGCCGAGGGCAACAAGGGATCCTCCACCATCGGCGTCATCCCGCTCGACGCCATCTTCACCCCGGTGCGCCGCGTCAGCTTCGAGATCGAGCCCGTGCGCGTCGAGCAGTCCAAGGACTTCGACCGTCTGGTGATCGAGATCGAGACCGACGGATCGATTAGTCCCCGCGAGGCACTCGCTTCGGCCGGCAAGACGCTGGGTTCGCTCGTCGAACTCATCGGCAACTTCGACGAAGAGGCGCCGGCCCTGGAGCTCGGCGACGTCGGCACGGCCCAGGCCGCGGCCAGCGAACTCGACATTCGCATCGAAGAGCTCGGTCTCACCGAGCGCTCGCGCAACTGTCTGAAGCGCGCCG
>CALGFJ010000120.1 GCA_937881055.1 uncultured Acidimicrobiaceae bacterium
GATTTCGTCAGCGTTCGAGCGATCGTGGGGGACGATCCGATACTCGGATTCGCGACGTCGTTCGACTCATCCGAGAGAACTGTCGTGCTCTCGTGGTTGCGACAACTGCGCTGCACGGTCGTCCAGGTATATGACTGGATGGAGCGGTACTCAAAGCCGTTGGCCGACACCGACACCTACGCAGATCCACTTAATCGGCCGATCGAGCTTCCGGAGCTCCGCCATCTCATAGAAGGAATTCGCGAAAATGGCGCCGTGGCCCAGGCCTATGCACCCGTCTGCGCCGCGGACGAACCCTTCGCCCTCGAACATCAAGGGTGGCTCTTACGGCGGAACGACGGAACACCCGAGTCGCTGGGCAACCTCTTGCAGATCATGGACCCAGCCAACGTCGAGTGGCAGGAGCATTGGATCGATGTGTACGGCCGAGCGCTTGACGTGCTCGGTTTCAACGGCTTGCACCTCGACACGTACGGCTATCCCCGCGTCGCCACCGACGCCACCGGCATCGTCGTAGCGATTGACGAGGGTTACGAGAGTTTCGTGCTCGCGGTCCGCGCAGCCCGACCGGACGACGTCATCAGTTTCAATCAAGTGAATGGTGTCCCTCGAGGATTCGCGCCACCATACCGTCCGGGATTTCGCTACGTCGAAGTGTGGCCACCGAACGATCGATGGCGCCACTTTGAAGGACTCTTGCAACGAAGTGCCGGCTCAGCGTCGCCGCAGGGCGACACCCTCGCGATCTACCCTCCGGTGTGGGGCGACGATCGAAGCGACGCGTTGCGCACGACCGTCTTGAGCGAGGCCATCGTGGCGACGTTGGGCGCCGGAGTGCTCATGTGGGGCGATGCGTATGGCGTGCTCTGTCATCCGTACTACGTCGATCACGAGCAATTGGGAAGCGATGAGGTTGACGTCGTACTCAAATGGCACCGTTTCGCGCTTCGCTGTCGCGACCTCTTTCGTGAGGGAGTCGACACGAGCTGGTACGAACTGCATGACGAGAACGCGTCGGTAACCGTGACCTGGTCCGGCGTCACGAGCCCCGAGCCGCTCGGCGGATCAGTCTTTGCGCGAGTACGTCGTCACGACGACACCGTTGTGATCGGCGTGATCGATCTCTCCGGGTCAGCCGAAGGTTCGTGGCGCCACACCAGCGCCGCCGGAATCTGTCGCGAGGTGATCGTGACCGTCTTGGTCGATGCGCCCGAGAAGTGGCGGGCGCAAGCTTCGGTCCTAGGCACGAACGATGACCGATTCGCGCCGCTCGATGTCCACGAAGCTCCTCATCGAGAAGGGCGCGCGCTCTCGTGTTCGCTGCCTCTCGTTGACGGATGGTCGGTCGTTCGCTTTGAAACAGGGGAGAGTTGATGTCGTCAGTCAGTCTCGAAAAGGTCACCAAGGTTTACTCGAATGGATACGAGGCGGTCAACGGCCTGGACCTCGAAATCGCCGACGGCGAGTTCATGGTCGTGGTTGGGCCCTCCGGCTGTGGCAAGACCACCGTGCTGCGCATGATCGCGGGATTGGAGAACATCACGTCGGGCGTCGTGCGATTTGGCGAGGACATCATGAATGACGTCGCGCCGCGTGATCGCGACGTGGCCATGGTCTTTCAGAGCTACGCGCTCTATCCCCAGATGACAGTGTCCCAGAACATCGGTTTCGCCCTGCGAATGCGAAAGGTTCCGAAGGCGGAGATCGAGCGTCGGGTTCGGGCCGCGGCCGAGATTCTCGGCATCACTCCGTGGCTTGATCGCAAGCCGACTCGACTGTCCGGAGGTCAGCGCCAGAGGGTGGCAATGGGTCGGGCAATCGTGCGTGAGCCGAGTGTGTTCTTGATGGATGAGCCACTCTCCAATCTCGACGCCAAACTGCGGGTGCAATTGCGCGCGGAGATCTCGCGGGTCCAATCGAGAATTGGTGTGGCGACGATTTATGTGACGCACGACCAGACCGAGGCGATGACCCTCGGCCATCGGGTGGCCGTGCTTCGTGACGGCGCACTTCAGCAGTGCGACACCCCCCAAGTCCTTTACGATCACCCGGCCAACGTGTTCGTTGCGGGATTCATCGGGTCGCCGTCGATGAATCTCTTCGAGGCGCAGCTCTCGTCGGATTGTCGTTCGATTGCCATAGGGAGCCAGAGTCTTCCGGTCTCCGACGAGGTTCTCCGTCGCCATCCGGCTCTGCAACGGTCCGCTGGTCGCACCATCGTCGTGGGCATCCGCCCGGAGGACCTCCCCGCGGCGAGTGACGAGCGCCCGGGCGTGACCTTCCAGGGTGACGTCGAGCTCGTCGAAGCACTCGGATCAGAGATCCTCGTTCACTTTCGAACGGATGCACCGATCGTGATTCCCGAAGGAACGAAGGCCGTCATTGATGGCGAGGAGCCGTCGGCGAAAGTGACTCCTGATGATTGTGTCGCGAGAATCGAGCCACGACACGTCGTTCATGCCGGTGACCGATTCAGTTTCACCGTCAATCCCGAACGGCTCGAGTTTTTTGAATTGGACTCGGGCATCTCAATTTGGGAGTAGCCC
>CALGFJ010000121.1 GCA_937881055.1 uncultured Acidimicrobiaceae bacterium
AGCGTCCAGGACGTCATCGACTGGTGGGACGACCGCGAAGCCCCGAGCTGGTGGTTGACGCGTGAGCAAGAGGCGATGCTCCTTCGAACCAACGTGTGAGGTCGGTTCCGTCGCGAAGATTTCTTGCTCGGCGGTAAGTTTCGGTCGTGGCTGGACAAAAGCGGTTAATGGGCTCACCTGAAGATGATCGTTTCCGCCGACTGGTCCACGAACACAGTTCGGCCATCGGTAACTACATCCGACGACGTCTCTACCCCCTGACCCTGGCCGACCTCGACGACCTCGTCGAAGAGACGCTCCTCGTCGTCTGGCGTCGGATCGACGACGTACCCCAGGACGCCGAGCTCTCGTGGATGATCGGCGTCGCACGTAACGTCTTGCGAAATGCCCGTCGCAGCAAGTATCGACGAGCCAACTTCGAATCGACGCTCCCGGCGGCACCGGACGACCCCTCGGCCGAAGACCTGGTGATCGCCGATGTCAGTGTGCGCGACGCACTCTTGGCGCTGAACGACGACGACCGCGAAGTGTTGATGTTGAACGCCTGGGACGGCTTGGATACGCACGCGCTGGGCGTCGCGCTCTCCATTACGACGAACGCCGCCGCGGTCCGACTTACCAGAGCACAGGCCCGTTTTCGCGAGCGTTTTGCCGCGGCGCAAGTCATCTGAAAGTTCTGGACGCTTCGCGACAAGAACTAGGTATGAAGCCGGAGGAGATTTCATGAGTGACTTTCACGAACGCTTACGCGCGGCCGACCCGGCCGCGGCGAGCAACTACGAACACCCGGACACGAACGCGATGATCTCGCGGATCATGACCCGGGCACCGCGCGCGCGAAGCCACGTGCTGCGCAGCTTCCAACTGCGAATGGCGGGTTCGGTCGCCTTGGCGGCCGCTCTGACCGTCGGTGGCATCGCCGCACTCGACGGGGCCGCGCCATCTTTGGCGATCTTCGCCCTCGCGGCGCCGAACACTCACAAGGCCTTAGGCGCCCAGTCGTTCGGCACCGCGCACGTGCCGACGAACGGCATGATGCGCATCTACGAGGAGTTCAACTTCACCGCCGGTCCGGACCTGAGCGTCAACAACGGCACGGGCGCGGCGTACCAGGTGACGTTGCCGACGAGCGCCTCGGCCGAGGCGTCGCGCATCGCCGCGATCTTCGGCGTGTCGGGCACTCCCGTTGACACGAATAGCGACGGGCAGGACTTCACCATCACCGATCCGTCGGGCAACTTCGTGGACTACCAGACCTACAACACGGTCCCGCAGTGGTCGTACTCCACCGCGATCCCCCAGGCGCCCAATACCTCGTCGACGACGTCGGACGGCACGACGGTCGTCATGCCGAGTCAGTCAACCGTCGAAGCCGACGTGCAGAACTACCTCGGCCAACTGGGCTATGGGTACCAGGTCACCGATCCGCAGTTCTCGACGTCGAACAACGTCACGACGGCACCAAGTCAGCCAACGGTCACGACCAATGATGAGCAAGCGACCTTCAGCGTCACGGTCGACGGACAGTTGACTGACCAGTACCTGGACTTCACGGTCGATGCGAACAACAATGTCGTGTCAGCCGACGGTCCGGCCTTCACCGCGATGCCGGCCGTCAACTACCCGTTGCAGAGTCCGGCCGCGGGCGTGGCAGTCTTGGAAGCGCAACAGCAGTCCTACTTCGCCTCTAACAGCGCGACGGGCCAGTCGAGCGGCGCGGTAACTTCAACGACGCCGGCTTCGGGTTCGAACTCGTCGTCGCCGGGCACTCCGCCATCGGCGTCATCGGATACCACCGACACCACGACCACCACGACGCCGTCCGGTCCACCGATCGTCGACGTCACACTCGACGTCGAGACGATCTCGTACCAGACGTACCAACTGACCGATGGCTCGGTGTGGATGTTGCCGATCTACAACTACACCGGCCTCGTCAACAACGCCGACGGATCGTCCTACACGGGGACCTGGTCCACCATCGCCGTTGACCCGACCTTTATCCAAGTATCCACATCGTCATCAGGAGGTATCAATCCCGGCGGACCCATCCTCTACTAACCACATCTGAATCGTCTGTCGACGAGGCCGACGCAGTCCCTTCGCAGACGTCAGTACAGTGAAGCCCCGCACCATACGGTGCGGGGCTTCATCTATGTGGGCTTACGTCGCGACGGCATCCACGTGCGAGTCTGGTGGTCCCTCGGAGGGTTCACGACCTCCGGACGTTCGCTCAAGTACTTGGCGAGTCCGGCCGGCGCGCGATGCGGCGGCCGCTTTGGTTCGACGACGCCGGCGCGCAGGTTACGCCGCGTCCCCGACCATGGCGCGAGCGGCGCAGTGAAGGCGTCAGCGAGGCGGTAGGCCGAATTCTCGTAGTTGACCCGCCAACCTCGAAAGTGCGGCCACGCCTCTTCCGCGCTTCGCTCCATCGGGAATCCGATGAGTGACAGCTTCTCGACGGCGCTGGCGAATTCGGAGTACTCGAGCATGATCGGCGCGTCCGGATCGGGGTCGGGGTCGACCGGGTAGCCCAGCGAGGACGAGAGCCGGTTGAACATCGTGAAACCCATGCGCAGGCACAGGCGCGTCTGGCTCGGCGCGGTCGAGGGACACAACGCCAACTGCATCGCACCGGCATCGAGAACGGCCAACTGACCAATGATCCAATTGAGCCACGGTTCGGGCGAGCGAAAGAGGAGTAGTACGGGATAGGTCGTGTGACTCTCGGTGACCTCGGCCGCCCACTGCTCCCAGTCGGCGTAGAGCTGGGGCAGAGCGTCAGTGATGCCGACGAGTTGGTGACGCGCGAGCAGTTCCGGTCCCCACGCCGGTGAACCGGCGCGGCTCTCGAGCATCGTGACGAGTGCCTCGCGTCGACTGAAGCTGCTGTAGAGCGACGGCAGGTAGGCGATCTGCAGGGCCACGATGACGACCCACGTGGCGCCCGCCGCGATGTCCAGGGCCGTATTGGGCGCGCCACCGCTGTGGACCGCGCCGACCGTGAAGAGCGCCGTCAGCGCTTGGGTCAACCCGTGAACGAAGGAGTGGGTCGTGTCCATGAGCATGAGCGCGAATCCGAGAACCAGACTCGCGGCCCAGAAGAGCAATTGGGCGATGAGGGCCACCGGAGCCGTCGGCGCGAGAATCGAGTCCTTGCCTTCGTAGTTCCTCGCGATGCGCGAGAGGGCGACGAAGGTGAAGTGCACGCTCTTGTTCACGAACACCGTCATCTTCTCGAGGCCCTGGGGCTGACGAGGCAGGACGAGTATGAACAGGACGCTCAGGATCGTCACGATCACGATCAAAAGCCCCACGATGTACTCGACTAGGTACACGCGCTCTCCCCTCTCCCACGTGGCGCGATCATCACGATCGACTTCGCCGAATCATAGAGAGTGGGCGCCCGGAGGGCTGCATCCGGCCTTCTACAGTTGAGCGATGGGTTCCTCGTTGTCCGTCACCCTCACCGGTCGTTACGTCACGCTCACGCCGCTGGCCTTGGCAGACGTACCCGCACTGGTGCACGCGGCCTCGGGCGATCGGTCCACCTACGGCTGGTCGATCGTGCCCGACTCGGTCGACCAAATGGAGGTCATAGTGCGTCGACAACTCGCGGACCGTGACCAACGAAGCGCCGTACCGTTCGTCACCCGACGAAGCGACACCGCTGAGATCATCGGCATGACACGGTTCCTCACGCTCCGCTGGTTCTTTGACCGTGAGTTCCCCGACGCCGCAGAGATCGGCGGCACGTTCGTCACGGCGGTGGCCCAACGAACGCCCGTCAATACCGAGGCGAAGTTGCTCATGATGGCCCACGCCTTCGACGTGTGGGGGGTGCGGCGGCTCGACCTCAAGACCGACGAGCGCAATGAACGCTCCCGACGTGCGATCGAACGGATCGGCGGCCACTTCGAAGGCGTCTTGCGCAATTGGCAGGCCGCGCAAGTCGAGGGCGAGGATGACCGCACGCGAAACTCCGCGATGTACTCAATCGTTCTCTCGGAGTGGCCCGACGTTCGAGCCAGACTCGAAGAACGACTGCGCGCCTAGGCCGCGACCGATTCGCTGGGGGCTCTTCGCGAAGCGCATGTGCAACGCGATCGCTGCGCTCGCGACGGCCGCGTAGAAACACCACAGGGATGTGAATCCGTTCGCGCACAGTCTCGCCAGCACGATCACGGCCACGAGGTTGACCGCTCCGAAGCGCACGACGTTGCGCAGTCCCGAGGCGAGCATCGATCCACACGTCGCCGCGATATAGAGACCGATGACCACCATGCCGTGCTGCAGCCCGATCGTATAGGCCACGTGATACGAGCCGAGTTTGGCGCTGGGATGACCACTCACCATCGTCTCGAGCAGGACCGCAGACGTCACGACACCGAGCGCGAGGAACGGCGCGATCACTCGACGTCGAACCCGAGGTTCGAGCAGGAGAACCATCGTCGGGACCAGCGTCGGCAGCACCACGAAGGCGAACAAGAGGTAAATCCACATCGCGACGACGCCAACGCCGTGCGACACGTGACCCTGAAGTTGCCACCACACGAAGGTCTCGTCGAGCTGGTGCAGGCCCAAAAGGATCGGGAAGGGTGCGATCAATCGGTACTCCGGTCGCCCGCGCAGGTGCAGGCAGGCGTCGACACCGATCGCGGTGATGACGAGGCCGCCGACCAGGTCCCCCTCAGGCGAGAAACACACGGCCGCTCACGAAGGCTGCTCGACTGAATCGGCGGGCTCGAGGAGATACGACGTCACGCATAGGGCACCCTAACCTTGTTCGACGTACGACCCAACGAAGTAAACGTTTCGGTCACGACGG
>CALGFJ010000122.1 GCA_937881055.1 uncultured Acidimicrobiaceae bacterium
AAGTCGACGCTGCTGAACCAGGTGGTCGGCACCAAGGTCTCGATCACCGCGGCCTCGCCCAACACGACGCGTCAAGCGATTCGAGGCATACTCACCGAAGGCGACATCCAGATCATCTTCGTCGACACCCCCGGCATCCATCGACCTCGCACGACGCTCGGCGGTCGACTGAACGACACCGCGCGCGCCGCGGCCGACGGCGTCGACGTCATCCTCGCCGTTATCGAAGCCGGTGCGGTGATCGGACCCGGTGACCGCAACGTCATCGAGACGATGCTGCGCAACGCTCGCGGTCGCAACGCACCACTGCCGTGCGTCGTCGTCAACAAGATGGACAAGTCCGGTCGCGAAGCGGTCGTCGCGCAACTCGTCGCGGCGACCCGGGCCGTCGAAGAGATCGCCGCGGAGCTCAATCTGGGCGACGTGATGGAGCGCGTCGAGTACTTCCCGGTCTCGGCCAAGACCGGCGAGGGCACGGCGGAGCTCATCGAGTACGTGCGAAAGGCCATGCCCGAGTCGCACTTCTTGTTCGACGAAGACGAGGTCTCGGACGTGCCCGAGGCCATGTGGGTCGCCGAGCTCGTGCGCGAGCAGCTCGTGCGAAAGACCAAACAGGAACTGCCGCACTCAATCCACACGCGCGTGATCGAGTTCGAGTGGCCCCACATCACGGTCGAGATACTCGTCGAGCGTGAGTCCCAAAAGGGGATGGTGATCGGCAAGGGCGGCGCCTTACTCAAAGACGTCGGCATCGCGGCGCGCCGTCAGCTCCCCGAAGGATGCTTCTTGGAGTTAAAGGTCTCGGTCGAACCCGGTTGGCAGAAGCGTGACGACACCCTCGATCGTTTCGGGTACTGATTCTGCGACCTGCACGTCGCGAGTGCGCCGCCAGTGTCGAATCGTCAAGAACGTGATGAGCACGATCTCGAGCCCACCGATGATGCCCAACCAGTCCGTCGGCACGCCGACGTACTTGAGACCGCTCAACAAGACGACGCCCGTGATGACGCGGCGAAGCAGGTAACCGTTCGATCGGGACGAGAGCAGTGATCCGACGATGACCGCCGGCACGCTGCCGATGATGATCGAACTCGTGAGTCCGAGTTCCACGTGACCGAACAAGAGCGTGCCGAGTGCCGCGGAGAACGTCAGCGGCAGCGACTGTGCCAGGTCGGTGCCGACGAGTTGTTTGTTGCTCAATGTCGGATAGACCATCACGAGCAAGACCAGAATCAGGGAACCGGCGCCGACCGACGTGAGCCCGACCATGAAGCCACCGATGACGCCGATGAGGACCGTGGGCACGGGTCGCGCCTTGACGTGCTCGTCGCCCGACGCCGGCGTCTCGACGAACACCGAGCGGTAGAAGATCGCGATCGAACCGATGATCAGCGCGGTACCGAGCAGGATCTGGAGCCGGTGCTCGGCGAGGGCGCTCTGGCCGAGCAGGTGCATCACGTAGGTACCGAAGAAGGCCGCGGGCACCGATCCGTAACAGAGGTAGCGCACGACGCTGGTGTTGACGGTCTTGCGACGCCAGTGGATGAAGACACCGGCCGGCTTCATGAAGAAGGCGGCCATGAGGTCCGAGGCGATGGCGGCCGACGGCGTGACGCCGAAGAGGAGGACGAGCATCGGTGTCATCAACGCGCCGCCGCCCATGCCCGTCAAGCCGACGAGGAGTCCCACCACGGCACTACCTAAGACGAGGTAGATGTCAATATGCACGAGGCGACTCCATGAGAACTATTTCCAGTGAATAACTAGTTTATTGCCAAATCCCGGTGCTTCGCCGGATAATGCGGAAAACCTTTGACTCCAAGGCCTACGCGCGTAGTTCTCTCAGGAAATCGAGCACCTGGGTACGGTCTCGGGTTCGCTTCATCGGTGGCAACTTGCGAAACATCGCCGAACGGTAGCTGGACTGGGCGAGTCGGGTGTCCAGCACGGCGACGACACCGCGGTCGGTCTTGTTGCGGATCAATCGACCGACCCCCTGGGCGAGCAGCATCGTCGCGTGTGGCAAGTCGACCTCGTAGAACGGTCGCTCGGAAATCGCGCGACGGGCTTCGGCGAGCGGATCGTTCGGCACGGAGAAGGGCAGTCGATCGATCGTCACGAGGCTGAGCGAGTGGCCCGGCACGTCGATGCCCTGCCAGAAGCTCGCGACGGCGAACAGGCTCGCTTCAGCGTTGTCGCGGAACTCCTCGATGATGCGCTGTCGCGAGCGAGTCCCCTGGACGAGGACCTCGGTGTCGATACGAGGCGCAACCGCGTCGGCGACGCGGTTCATCACCGCGCGATTCGTGAAGAGCGCCAGGGTCCGTCCGCCAGCCGCGCCAATCAATTCCACCAACTCCTCGATGATCGCCTCTTCGGCGCCGGTGTCGTTGCGCCCCGGGAAGTTCTCCGGCACGTACAGCATCGAGTTGGCGGCGTAGTCGAAGGG
>CALGFJ010000123.1 GCA_937881055.1 uncultured Acidimicrobiaceae bacterium
TGCCAGTTCGTGACCGAACTGATCGACGCCGCCGAGCTGGACGAGACCGAGGACGCCAAGGCGCGTTTCGCCGCCACCTTCCTCCTCGACGCGCTCGCGCCGACCAATTCACTGCTCGGAAATCCCGTCGCACTGCGCGAGGCCTTCGACTCCGGCGGAGAGAGTTTGATACGAGGCGCCCAGAACATGATGGACGACATCGCGAACAACGGTGGCTGGCCGTCCCAGGTCGACTCGAGCGGCTTCGAGGTCGGAGTGAACATGGCCGCCACACCCGGTGCCGTCGTCTACCGCAACGAGCTCATCGAGCTGATCCAGTACGCGCCGCAGACCGAGCAGGTGTTCGAGGTGCCACTGCTGTTCTGTCCTCCGTGGATCAACAAGTACTACATCATGGACCTCGTGCCCGGTAAGAGTTTGATCGAGTGGGCCGTCCAGCATGGCCACCACTGCTTCGCCATCAGTTATCGCAACCCCGATTCGAGCATGCGTGACTACGGAATGGACGACTACCTGGACAAGGGACTCTTCGACGCGGTGCGCGTCATCAAGGAGATCACGGGACAGCCCGAGGTCAACACGATCTCGCTGTGCCTGGGCGGGACACTGAGCGCCATCGGGCTCGCGTACAACGCGGCCACGGGGGACTCGTCGATCAAGTCCGCCACCTTTCTCAACACCAACACCGACTTCTCGATCCCCGGGTCGCTGGGTATCTTCACCGACGAGAGCACGATTGTGGGCCTCGAGGAACAGATGGCCAAGGACGGCTACCTCGAAGCCGATCAAATGTCGCACGTCTTTGACACGCTGCGCGCCAATGACCTGATCTTCCAATACGTCGGCAATAACTGGCTGCAGGGCAAGCAGGCTCCCGCGTTCGACCTGCTCGTGTGGAACGCGGACAGCACACGGATGCCCGCCAAAATGCATTCGCAGTACCTGCGATCGTGTTATCTCCACAACGAGTTCTCGCGCGGTGAGTTCGTGATCAAAGGCACGAAACTCGACCCCAAGAAGGTCACCATGGACACGTACGTGGTAGCGGCCATCAACGATCACATCGTGCCCTGGGCGTCAAGTTACAAGACCGCCCAGATGTTCTCGGGCTCGAACAGGTTCGTGCTGAGCACGGCGGGACATATCGCCGGGATCGTGAATCCGCCTAACCCCAAGGCCAAGTTCTGGACCAGCGATGAACGCCCGGTTGACCCCCTCGACTGGAAGGCGCGTGCCCAGACCGTCAACGACACGTGGTGGAACGATTGGATCGAGTGGATTGGCGCCGAAGGTGGCGCCCGGGTTCCCGCGCCGACGACGCTCGGCGACATAACGTACCCATCACTCGAGGCCGCTCCCGGCAAATACGTGCTCAACTACGCGTGACGAATTTCGCCGCGCAATCGCGTGACTCTCAGGTGACCGTGTCGCCCGGAATCGACGTGCGCGTTCGGGTCCAGGGCGAAGGTGATCCGTTGCTACTGCTCAATGGCTTCACGCGTCACCTCGAAAGCTGGGGACCGTTCGCCGATGCGTTGGACGAGCGCATGATCATCAGCTTCGACGCGCCCGGGGTCGGCGAAAGTACCGTTCCTCGCCTACCGCTTTCGATCGCGCGGCTCGCCGACGTGGCGGCATCGGTGCTCGACCACCTCGGAATTGAGCGGGCGGACGTGCTCGGGTTCTCCTACGGTGGCGCCGTCGCCCAGCAGATGGCCGTGTCACACCCCGGCCGCGTTCGCCGCCTCGTGCTGGTCGCCACGTCGTGCGGCCTCGGAACGACCCTCGGTGCCGTCGACACGCTCGACCGCGCGGCCCTCGGCAGAGGCACCACGAAGTGGACCCACACCGTGGGAGCGCTGTGGAACGCGATGGCCATCACCAGTTGGTCCAGCATCTCGTTCCTCGGTTCGATCACCTCGCCGACGCTGGTGGTATGCGGTACCGACGACAGCGTCGCGCCACCCGCCAACAGCCGGTCCTTGGCCCAACGCATCCCTGACGCCTCGCTCGTGATGCTCGTCGGGGGTCACGACCTGCAGTTGCCCGAGCCCGCCGCACGGCTCGCGGCGACCGTCGATCGATTCCTCATACGAGAAGGTGTCGAATCACCGGCCCGAGGCGGCACGAACGTTTCAACCGCGAATAAGGACGTCGCCCAAAACAAGGAAATGATATGACAGAACTACGTTTCGAAGGACGTGTCGCGATTGTCACGGGAGCCGGTGGAGGTCTCGGACGTAGCCACGCGCTGATGCTCGCGAGCCGCGGTGCTCGGGTGCTCGTGAATGACCTCGGTGGCGCGCTCGACGGCAGCGGTTCGTCCGCTTCGGCCGCCCAGCGCGTCGTCGAGGAGATCAACGCCCTCGGGGGCATCGCCGTCGCGAACCACGACTCCGTCGCTACTGCCGCCGGCGGCGAGGCAATCGTCAGTGGAGCGCTCGACGCGTTCGGTCGCGTCGACGTCCTCATCAACAACGCCGGCATCCTGCGTGACAAGGCCTTCCACAAGATGGACGCGTCCTTCATCGACGCCGTGGTCGACGTGCACTTGAAGGGCGCGCTCTTCGTCAGCCGTCCGGCGTTCGCGCTTATGCGCGCCCAAGGTTACGGACGAATCGTCAACACCAGCTCGGCGTCGGGCCTTTTTGGCAACTTCGGCCAGGCCAACTACGGCGCCGCCAAAGCCGGTCTCGCCGGTCTCACCCGTGTGCTCGCCATCGAAGGTGCCGGCCACGGCATCAAGGTCAACGCCATCGCACCGATTGCGCTCACGCGGATGACGGAGGGAATCCTGGGGGAACTCGCCTCCAAGGTCGCCCCCGAGACGGTCAGCCCGTTAGTCGTGTACCTCGCCAACGAAGAGTGCTCGGTCAACGGGAGCGTGTA
>CALGFJ010000124.1 GCA_937881055.1 uncultured Acidimicrobiaceae bacterium
GTCGCTGAACTCTGGACCCGTGGGCATGATCGCGGTGCCGATGACGATGCGCACCTCACCAGGGTGAGGGAGAAATTTGCCCGGTCGCAGGATGTCGCGCGTTCCTCGAATGCCCACCGGAACGATCGAACACTTAGACGAAGCGGCCGTTTCGAACGCACCGAGATGAAAGACACGCAGTCCCGGTCGTTCACTGATCGATCCTTCGGGGAAGATCAGCAGATGTTGTCCACCTCGGATCGTGCTCACCAGTTTGTCGACCGAATTCGCGCTGCGCTCTGCTCGACCTCTTTCGACGAACACGCAACCGAAGCCCCTCATGATCCGGCCCACGAGAAATTGGTGTTCCATGTCGGTACTCGACACGAAGGTCAACGGCTGGTCTAAGAAGACGTAGAGCAACATGCCGTCGATGAAACTTGAGTGATTAGCTGTGATGACCGACGCGCGAGCGGCGTCCGGCAGTGCTCCTTCGACGCTCACCGAAAGGCGCAACTTGCGACAGGTCACTCGGGCAAGTGCTCGGCCGGCGTTTCTGCGCTGGGCCAAAGAAAGAGGCAGCACTGCGAGTAACCAGATTCCGATGGCGAAGGGGATGAGGAGCGTCCACGCGAAGAGGGCGTAGGGCACGGGGCTCGTTGCGCTGCGAGCCGGCTCTCCGGACGTCGTGTCCCGACTCGTTCGCTGGGAGCGCGTGTCTCGGCCGGTTCGCGCACTCGAGACCACACGGCGCAGCACTGCGTTGAGACGCGAATGTTTCGATGGTGGGGGTTGCGCTGGTCCGACTCCGGATGAGTCGACGACGCGCGCCGATGCGCCACCACGAGCACCCACGACAGCTTCCATCCACTGTCGCGGCGTCGTGGCGTAGAGGAAGACTTCGTCGGGTAGCGAGACGTCGAAGGTCCGCTCCAGTTGGTCGCACAACTCCACCAGGGCCAGGCTGTCGACGCCGAGATCATCGGTGAGGCGACTCTCCATTACGAGCGAGTGCTCCGGGTCCAACTGGAGCTGATCGAGCAGCGCCCTGACGTCTCGTAACACGAGTTCTTCGTCATTGGACGCCTGCGATTCGTACGTCATACTGACGGCATACTCGCTCACCGGGTCCGTCGATGCGCTGGGTGCGTATCGACACTTCTGCCCGTCGTGTCGTCGTCGCAATCCTCTGGGTCGACGCCTGTGTTTTTGACGCATCACGGTTCACTCGACGGTCGAGCGGATCGTCGGCGCCCCGGCAATCCTTGAATTCTCTTGCAGGCTCGGCGACGATCCTTCGAACAACCCTGCTAAACCAATTTGCAATGGGAGAGATCGACGCCGCCATCTCAGCGGGCCCCTATTGGTCGAGCGTCGCCGCATTGGCGTGTGGTTGCGTGGTCCTTTGCACGTGGGCCCGACTTCGTCCCGGTCGATGGAGTCCACGCGCCGCGAAGGTCATCGCACTGATTCTGCTGTCGGACTGTGTCGTGGATGCGATTCGACAACTCGTCGACGGCACGTGGGAGCTTCGAACGTCGTTGCCACTCGCGCTCTGCAACTTCGCCCTCCTCGTCGCGGCAGCGGCGTGCTGGTGGCGCGTGCGGTGGTTGGTGGAACTCACGTACTTCTGGGCGCTCGCCGGGACTTTGCAGGGGCTGCTCACCCCCGATCTCAACGTGCCCTTTCCCCACGTCGAGTTCTTCGAGTACGTGATCGGTCATACGCTGATCATCGTGGCGGCCCTCTTCCTGGTGGTGGGCATGCGAATTCATCCGCGGAGAGGTTCGGTCACTCGCGCGTCGATCGTGACGTATATATACGTCGCTCTCGTGGGACTCGTCGACGCCGTCATCGGCGCCAACTACATGTTCTTGCGCCACGCCCCGCACCAGTGGACGCTCCTACGACTCATGGGACCGTATCCCTGGTACCTGGCGACCGGCGTCGTGCTCGTGCCCATTCTCTTCACCCTCTTCTACAGTCCGTTCTGGTTCGCTCGTCGACGCGAGGATTCCAGCGTTCGACCGATTCGCGCGTCACTGCGAACCTTCCGATGACGCTGTCACCCGATCCCGAGTCTCTCCGCGCCCCGCGACTCCATCGGTGGAACGACCGCGTGGTACTGGGTGCCGTACTCGCATCCTTCGCGTCCGGCTTCGGTCAGTTCGGTGTCGTGACGGCACTGGGCAGCGTGGCGAGAACGTTCGGCCATCTGGTGCACGGGGCCACCCTGGCCGACCAGGCGGGACTCTCCGGAACGAAACTCGGCGTCGGACTCGCGATAATTCGTTTGGCGTCGATCGGCGGGCTTCCACTGACGGCACTGGCGGACCGCGTCGGTCGCCACCGAATGTTGATTGTGACGGTGGGACTGGGCCTCACGGCCACGGTGCTCGCGGCGGCGAGTCCCGGCTACTGGTGGTTCGTGGTGATCTTCGCGTGCGGTCGACCGCTGTTGAGTGCCACCAACGCCCTCTCCGAAGTCATCGCCGCCGAACAGACCGATACCAAGGGCCGGGCCAAAGCCCTCGCGCTCGTCGCCGCTGGTTACGGCGTCGGCGCCGGGCTCACGGCCATCATCCATAGCCTGGCCTCTAAGTCACTGGGGTTTCGAGGACTGTTCTTGCTCGCCGTCGTTCCCCTGGCGTTGGTGCCGCTCATCAGTCGCTGGGCCTCAGAGCCCGACCGCTTCGCCATCGCCGAAGTCTCGCCACACTACGTCGCACCGGCTCTCGGCGCGGTAGGACGGCCGTTTCGTCGGCGACTCGTGCTGCTCTCCATCATCGCCTTCGCTCTCTCATTCATCACCGGCCCAGCGAACAGCTTCATCTTCTTGTTCGCCCAGAACATCGACCACCTCTCAGGCGTGACGACGGCGCTCATGGTCGTGGGCGCTGGCGCGACCGGTCTGGCCGGTCTGTTGATCGGCCGCTGGATGGCCGATCGATTCGGTCGTCGCGTCACTGGGGCCCTCGGCATGACCGGCCTCGCGCTCTTCGGCGTGCTCTCCTACACCGGACCGCGCATCGACTTGATCGCGGGCTACGTCTTGGGCGTCATGTTCGGTTCGATCTTCGCCCCCGCGGTCGGCGCGATCGTGAACGAACTCTTTCCGACGTCCGTTCGGGCGTCCGCGTCGGGGTGGTTCCTCGCCTCTGGCGTTCTCGGCGCCGTCATCGGACTCGTCGTGTTCGGCGCCATCGCCGACATCGGCAACCATTTCGCCTTGGCCGCGGACCTCACCTTCCTGCCCGCCATGACGGTCGCGACGCTGTTCTGGTCACTCCCCGAGACGAAGGGTCGTGAACTCGAGGATCTCTGGCCCGACTAGGAGACCGTCGGTCCGTTGAGCGGCGTGGTCACACTCGTGCCGTTGGCCAGTTGCTCGCGGCCGTCGTCGCTGAGTCGCCACGCCGAAGAGCGGCCCTTCACCGTCCAGTAACTGGGACCGCCAACGATGGCCGTGTCTTCGTCGATCCCCAATACCGTGATCGACGGATCGTGGGGTAACAGGAATCGCGTGACCATGTCAGGGATGCGCGACGCGAACGCGTCGAAGTGCGGTATCACCCGCACGTGCGGCAACAGCCCCAGTCCTTCGGTACCACCCTCTCGTGGATGTCGCAACGACGGCACCCACGACGAGAACGCCATGGCGCCGGCGCTACAACCGGCGAGCGCGGCGCCCGCACGCCAGGCGGCAACGATTGCGTCCCACACCAGTGTCCCGCGCAATGTCTCGGCCAAATAGCCGGGGTGGCCGCCGGACAAGTACACCAATCCGGCGCCCTCGACTTGGGCGGCGATCGCGGCGTCGTTGGCGTCGCGGCGGTCGTTCACGTCCAGGATGACGGCCTCGACGCCGAGTCGTTGCGCTTGGGCTTGGCCCAAGTTGTGCCACCGTTCCACTACCGGCGGACCATCGGGCACGGCGGCGGTGGCGAGTTGCACGTAGCGCGGTGCCCGGCCGGCGAGGAGTCCGCCTTCAATCTCGGCCATTTGGGGTAAGTACTCTCCCGATCCGACCAGGGCCAGCGGGCCGGGGCCCTGATTTTCGCTCATTGCATCCCCACTGCATCACGTTTCGCGGAATCTCCACATCGGACTGACGCCTGGTCAGTCCTTTGCTCGATTCGTCTCACAATAATGGCGTGCCCCGCGAATTCGGCGCATCAGCACAAGACACGCGATGACTCCATGAGTGCGGTCGACGCGACGTCGGACGTCGGACGTGCGTGGATCAAGAGCCGAATACGGGCACGATCTGAGCTCGGGCGATTGCGTGGAAGCGAAGGTTGAAGCCGGCGATCGCGGGCGCCGCGTCGGCCCCCACGTCGAGTCGCTCGACGTCGACCGCGTGAATGGTGTGCACGTACCGATGCGCGACGTCGCCGGCCGGAGGGGCGGCGCCCACGTAGCCGACCGTCCCGGCGTCATTGCGCAGCTGCACGACACCGTCGGGCAGATCATCAGCGCCCTCGGATCCGGCGCCGGCCGCGAGGTCCGTCACGTTCGCTGGAATGTTCAACGCGACCCAGTGCCAGAAGCCGCTCCCGGTGGGCGCGTCGGGGTCGTGCACGGTGATCGCGAAACTTTTCGTTTCGGCGGGAAAGCCTCGCCAGGAGAGTTGTGGTGAATGGTTCTCTCCGCTGTAACCCATGAAGTTCGCGACTTGCGCGTTCGCCAACGTCGCGCCTTCGGCAATGTCGTCACTCGTCACTTCGAAGGTGGCGACGCCCGGGAAGAAGGCGAACGTGAGCGGCGGTCGGTTGGAATCAGTCATCGTGGCCTCCTAAGAGCATGGTTCAGTGTCCCCTGACTGTAGCCAATTCGCGTGAACAATTCATCTGGATCGCGCGTGTTGGCCGAACGAGGTGCGGGGACTGGCGCTGCGATGACGTTGCGGTAGCGAAGCGACTGCGACCAACGCGGGTACACCCGAGATCGACCATCAGATGTCGTCACGAGCGACGTATTCGGGACGCATTACACACCTTCCGATATGAATAATGACCACATCTCGGTCTTCGCAACAAAAGTTTCATATATTGACTTTCGCCGGAAAACCAACTTTGAATTCGCACGTTTTGCGCGGCATGTAATTCAACATCAAACGTTGTTGCGTGCATGGAATGATCGCACTTACCAACGAATCAAAGGTGATGGCGATGACATCGACATCGCTTCAGATTTATTATCAACTGCGTAAGACAAGATTCTCACGAATGATTTCACGTGCGAGAACATTCGATTACCAGCACGATCTCTTGACTACTGCTCCGACAATTGACTTTCTCGGGCAATTGACATGTTCGTGAGGTTACCGTTGTAGTTAGGTAGCAACGAGCGAATCATGGAGTTGGTCATGCGTACACAGAAAATATTCGGCTCACGTCGTCACGTCGTAACGCGATTTCTCGTCACGACTGCACTGTTCGGATCGACCTTTCTGATTGGTCTCGCCACGACCGCGTCGGCGGCCGGGTCGGATCACTTGGTGGTCACGCAGCAACCTTCAACCACTGACGCCAGTGGCGCGGTTCTCGCCCAACAGCCCATCGTCCAGGTCGAGACCTCGGGCAACGTTGTCGATACGGGTGCCACCGGCCCCGTCACCGTCACGATTACCACTGGCGCGCCTTCCACACTCACCGGCACAACGACGGTCGCTGCCGTTGCGGGTGTCGCGACCTTTTCTGGTTTGGCGTTGAACGCGCTCGTCGGTCCGTACACTTTGACGTTCGCTGACAGCACCGACTCGGCAACAACGAGCCCGTCGAACTCAATCACCGTCTCGGTCGGTACTGCGAAGAAGCTGTCCTTCGCCACTTCGCCCGCGGCCGGCGCAGTCAGCGGAGTCGCACTAACTCCACAACCCGTTGTGGACGTCGAGGACTCCGGTGGCAATATCGTCACCACCGACACTTCTACGGTGACCGCCGCTTACAGCGGGGCCGGAAGTTCGTTGACCCTCAACACCAAGGCTGCCGTCGCCGGCGTCGCAACCTTCAGTGGATTCGCGATTACTGACGCCACGGACCCGACCACCGGCAACTTGACCTTCACAGACGGATCGCTCACTTCCCCATCTGCAGTGTCGGTCACCGTTACTGGTGCGGCCACGAAACTGGTCATTACCACTGCGCCCTCCGTCACCGCCGTCAACGGTGTCGCCCTCGCGACGCAGCCGGTTATCAGCGTTGAAGACGCCAACGGAAACGTGTTGAAGGGCGACACCTCGACCGTCACCGCCGCTCTCGTCAGTGGCCCCGTCGGCTCGAGTATCTCCAACGGCACCAAAGCGGCGGTACTCGGCGTCGCCACTTTCACCGGACTCGCCATTAACGCCGTACCGGGCAATTACAACATTATCTTCGCCGATGGCGCCCTGACCTCAGCTACGACCACGTTGCAGACCGCCGTCGCGGCGAAATTGACCATTGTCACCGAGCCGTCGGCCACGGCCGCGGCCGGTGCGCCCTTGGCGATCCAGCCAGTGGTCGACGTCGTTGACTCCGGTGGCAGCGTGATCACGTCGAACACTACAACGGTCACAGCCACGTTGACCTCGGGCTCGGGCACCGTTACGCACAACACCGCTACTGCAGTCGCCGGCGTCGCGACGTTCGTTGGTCTCACGCTCAACTCGCCCGCCGCGAACTACACCTTGACCTTCAGTGACGGCGCGTATGCCGGTGCCGTCTCGACGACCATTACGGTTGGCGCCGGTGCCGCCGCCCAATTGGCCATCACGGTTGAGCCCTCGGCGACCGTCGCCAGTGGCGTCGCTCTCGCGACCCAACCGGTCGTCAAAATCGAAGACGCCGGTGGCAACACCATCATCGGCAATTCCTCGACCGTCACGGCTACGGTAACTTCCGCTGCTGGAACGATCGCGAACAACACCGCGACCGTCTCGGCGACGACCGGTCTCGCTACCTTCACGGGTCTCACGATTAACGAACTCGTCGGACCGTACACGCTGACATTTAGCGACGGCGCGTTGACGTCGGCGATTTCCACCACGATCACCGTGAGTGCCGGTGTCGCGACGCACTTGGTCATCACGACCCAACCTTCCGCGACGGTCGCGAGCGGTGCGCCGCTCGCCCAACAGCCCGTGGTGAAGGTCGAAGACGCGGCCGGAAACGTAGTCACATCTGATGCCTCAACGGTGTCCGTCAAGATCACCGCCGGCGGCGTCACGGTCACACCTTCGACGAAAGTCGTTACGGCGGGCGTTGCCACCTTCAGTGGTCTGACCCTCAATGCCCTCGTCGGTCCGTACACGTTGACCTTTAGTGACGGCACGCTCACGCCGGCCACGTCGACAAGTGTCGCCGTCACGGTTGGTGCGCCCTCGCAGTTGGTCATCACGACCGAGCCGAGCACGTCGACCGCGTCCGGACTCGTGTTGCGACAACAGCCGGTCATCAAGATTGAAGACACGGGTGGCAACATCGTCACCACCGTCGTGACCGGCGCCGTGACCGCCTTGATCACCACGGGCGCCGGCGGAACACTCAGTGCCGGTTCGAGTGCCAACTTCGTCGCCGGTGTCGCCACCTTCAGTGGCCTCACCCTGACCGGAGTTCCGGGAACGCTGTACACGCTCACCTATTCGGGTGACTCGTTGAACATCGTCGACACGGCCAAGATCGACGTCGGTTTGGCGCAGAGTGCGCTGGCCCTCTCCAGCGGGCACGCCACCTACGGTCGTTCATTCGCCCTTCACACCACCGGTGGTTCCGGCACCGGAGCCCTCAGCTTCGTCGTCGCCAATGGCACCGCCAAGGGCTGTGCACTCTCGGGTGCGACGCTCACGTCCTCGACCTCAGGGACGTGCGTCGTGACTGCAACCAAAGCCAATGACGCGACCTACGCGAGCATCTCCTCATCAGCGACCACGGTGACCTTCGCCAAGTTGGCGATCCCGCACGCTGTTCGATTAACTTTCGCGAACAACAACAACGCCCTTAGCGGCGCGGCGCGCAACGCCATCGTCGTTCTCATTAGGAAATTGACCGTGCACTCAGTAGTTGTGATCACCGGCTACGCCAAGGGGAACGCCGCACTCGCACACCGTCGTGCCTCAGCCGCCGAGACGTATCTGATCCAACGTCTCCACGTGCGAGTCCAGTTGCACTGGAGTACTGCGTCAACGACGACGGGCGCTCTCATCACCACCAAGAGTCAATAGAGCTTCGCCGCAATTCGCCTCACGCAGGAAACCGGTCCGTCATAATGACGGACCGGTTTCTTGTGTGTCGGATTCCATTGCCAGTTCAACGCTGAGATGCAACGATGAATCTGGTGGACCATCAGCCCATTTTCCAGTCCACCATCGAATCAATTGGGCCCGAGCCGCGATTCAGTCCTTTTTGAAGCACTACCGGATAGGTTGAGACGTGTGGCCCACGATGAGTGAAAACTGGGCAGTCCAACTCGCGCACCCGTTGCGCGCCGTCAATATGTTGGAACGTCGCAACGGACGGGCGTTGGGGAATGTCACGTAAATCGCCGCTCAGCCCTGACCTGAGTGAATACTTCAGGAACTCCATCGATCTCCTATCGGTATTCAAGGCCGGTGGGAAATTCGGACTTACGAATCCCGCGTGGGAGACCGTCCTCGGATGGACACCGGATGACCTCGAAGGACGAGACTTCGTCGACTTCGTCCACCCCGACGACGTGGAACCGACCAGAGCCGAGAGTGCCGTCGAATGGGGCGAACCATCCCCGACCCGTGCCGGATTCGAGAATCGACTCCGGTGCCGTGATGGGAGCTACCGCTGGATTGAATGGACGTCGCAGCGCCGCGGGGAATTGATCTACGCCACCGGGCGTGACGTCACGGCCCGCAATGCGAACACAGCCGAATTGGCGGCGTACGTCGAAATGACCAAGGCCATTTTCGCCGCGGCGGCGGACCTCATCGTCATCGTGGACCGCGACCTCGTCGTCGGCCAAGAAAGTCCCCGCGGACAGAGCTTCTTTGGCTACGACGACGACGCCGCCACGGGAGCGAGTGTCTTTCAAGTGATGCACCCCGACGACCGACCAGCGGTCGAACGAGTCCTTCAACGGATGTTCGAAGAGAGTTCGAATGAGATCGTGACGGTTCGATTCCGAGCGCGCCACGCTGACGGTCACTCGATGGTGGTCGAGGCGAGGGGTCACGCACTACGCGCGGACGGCGGCACCGCGACCAAGGCCGTCTTCATCGCTCGCGACCTCACCGAGAGCATTGCCGTCGAAGCCCAGTTGGCCGAAAGCAGAGAGACCACGCGAGCGATCCTCGACGCCGCGATCGACTCGATCGTCGTCATCGACCAGGACCTCAGAATTCTTGAAGCCAACCCCGGAACCAAGAGTCTGCACGGCGTGGCCGCTGAAGACCGGATCGGACGTGACGTCGCTGAACTCGTGTACGCCGACGATCGCGAATCCGTGCGCGACTCGTTGCGCTCGGCGTTCGAGAGCGATGGCGCGGTCAGTTTCCGCACTCGGATGAACCACGTCGATGGTCGACTCGTGACCATCGAAGTTCGAGGAAGAACGCTTCACGACTCCGAGGGACCACCCACGAGGTTGGTGTTCATCTCTCGCGATGTCACGGAGTCCGTCAACTGGGAGATGGCCCTGGCGCGAAGCTTCGCGAAGAACAAAGCAATCCTTGACGCGGCGCCGGACTCGATTGTCGTCATCGGTCGAGACCTCGTGATCATCGAGGCGAGTCCCGGAACGGAGAGAATCTACGGCTATCCGAAAGAAGAGCGGATGGGCCGCAGTGCGTTGAGCATCATGCACCCGGACGACCAACCCCACGTCAGCGCAGTACTTGAGCGAATGTTCGCGAACGCCAGCGATGAGTTGGTGAGTTACCGATTTCGGGCCCTTCACGCGGACGGTTCCTGGATGATCATCGAGACGCGCGGCCGGCTGCTGGACGACGAGGACGAACAGGCTCCGCGAGCGGTGCTCGTATCGCGAGACGTGACCGAAGCCGTCGCCTTCGAAGAGGCACTGGCGGCCGCGAAGGAAGAGGCCGAGCGCGCCAACGCCGCCAAGAGTGAGTTCATGTCGCGCATGAGCCATGAACTGCGCACGCCGCTCAACTCCGTGCTCGGCTTCGCGCAAATTCTCCAGATGGAGCTCGAATCAAAAGATGACTTGGAACTCGTCGACCACGTGTACAAGTCGGGCCAGCATCTACTGACCCTGATCAATGAGGTACTCGACATCTCACGGGTCGAGTCAGGCAACATCGCCCTCACGCCGGAGACGATCCTCCTGGCCGATCTCCTCTCCGAATGTCTTGACATCATCGGCCCCCAAGCCAAAGAGCGAGGCGTCGCCATTAGCTATAGCGATTCCTTCGACTTCTCGGTCACGGCCGACCAACTTCGCCTCAAGCAGGTGATCTTGAATCTCCTTTCGAACGCGATCAAGTACAACCGGAGCCACGGCAGTGTGACGCTCCACTGTTCGTGCAGTTCGCAGTTCGTGCGATTCTCGGTGAGCGACACCGGTTTCGGGATTGCGCCCGATCTGCGCGAACGGCTCTTCACGGCGTTCGACCGTCTCGACGCTGAATCGCGTGGGATCGAGGGCACCGGGCTCGGTTTGACTTTGTCCAAGACGCTGATCGAAGCGATGGGGGGCACCTTGGGCTTTGAAACCGTGGTCGATGAGGGTTCGACGTTCTGGTTCGAATTGCCTCTCCTCGATACCGCACCAGGGGCATCATTAGAATGACGTGTGACAACTGACGCGAAGACGGGCGACTCACCATGGCGACGATCCTTTACATCGAAGACAATCTCTACAACGTGCAGTTGGTCGAGCGACTTTTGCTGCAACGTCCGGATATCCAACTCCTGACCTCCGTCCAAGGGAGCCCCGGCATCAGCATCGCCCAGGTCCGTCACCCGGACCTCATCCTTCTCGACGTACATCTGCCCGACATCAACGGATTTGAGGTTCTTGAGCGCCTACGTCTCGACGCGTCGACGGCGAATATCCCGATCGTCATACTTTCGGCTGACGCGACTCCCGGGCAGATCCGACGATTCCGAGACGCCGGCGCGAACGAATACCTCACCAAGCCGCTCGACCTGAAGCTGCTTCTTTCCCTCATCGACAACTATCTGGGCGACGGCGACTCGTCCGAAGTGCCGGCGGTCGAGAGCTGACAGTCGTTCGATCGAAGGTCCCACTTCGAGCCGGATCGTCGGGTGGGTGACGAACCACGAAGGGCGACACCGAACGCTCGACGTCGTGGAGCGTCCGAATTAGGCTCAGGCTCGATGGCGTGAAGGGAACCAGCGTGCCACAGTCATTCCAGTACGTACTCAGTGAACGAGAGCGCGACACCTTCACGATTTGGTTGAATCACCCAGAGCGCCTCAACGTCCTCTCGTTGACCTTGATGCAAGAACTCACCCAGGCATTCATTGACGTCGGCGAGAGTGACGCGACGGGCGTCATTCTCGCGGCCAAGGGTCGACTCTTCAGCGCGGGGCATGACTTCGCCGAGATGGCGAACCAGGATCTCGACTCCGTTCGTCACCTCTTTGGCATGTGCACCACGATGATGCAGACGATCCAGTCGATCCCCCAACCGGTCGTCGCTCGAGTGCACGCGTTGGCGACGGGCGGCGGGTGTCAATTGGTGGCGACGGCCGACCTCGCCGTTGCCGCCGAGGAGGCGACCTTCTGCACACCTGGTGGGAAGGGCGGACTGTTCTGCACGACGCCGTTGGTCGCCGTGGGACGCTCAATAGGACGTAAACGAGCACTCGAGATGGCCATGACGGGTGACCCGATCGACGCCGGAACCGCTGAGGCGTGGGGACTCATCAACCTCGTCGTGCCGATGAATGAACTCGACGACGCGACGACGCGCCTGCTCCGACGGGCCACGCGCGGCAGTGCGACCTCGAAGGGAATCGGCAAGCACGCGTTCTACGAACAGATGGCGATGAGCCAGACCGACGCCTACGTCTACGCCACCGACGTCATGGCCGCCGCGAGCCTTCTCCCCGACGCCCAAGAGTCCATCGCCGCATTCATCGAGAAGCGCCCCCCGAAATTCACCTCCTCGACGGAAGCGACTTAGAAGCCGTCGACCTCGGTGACGTCCACGGGTTGCAGGACGAAGAAACCGTCGCTATAGAGCGAGTCGAGAACCGGTGCCGGATCACTCCCCCAGCCGAGCGCCTCAGCCTGAGCCCGACTCATCCGACCGGTGGTCAACCTCATGAACGAGTAACGAGAGGTTTCGAGCGCCAGCGGTGACGTCGCCCCTTCGGCCAGGTTCGTGCCGTCTTCGGTGGTCACCCGCACGCCGGGTGCCGAACCGTCTTTGAGCATCGAACTCATGCGTCCGAGGGAACGTTCAGCGCCAATACGAACTGAATCCGTGGAACGGTCGCCGGCGATTCCCAGCGCTTGATAGAGGTCGAACTCGTGGGTGACCGCATCGAATGACAATGACGCCATCGACGGCGGCGCGTCGATGCTCTGCGCCGACGCCTCACGCCACGTCTCCAGAATTGACTCGATCGGCTCGTCGCGGTGTCGTGCGACCTGAGCGGCCGTCCACTCAGCGAACGATCCGGTGGGCATGTTGCCGTCTCGGCGGTCCTCGAGGACGCCGGTGAGATGACCAATGAGGTCCTTGACCGTCCAGAGGGGACAGCATGTCACCACCGTCGCCAACTGTTCATTGTTGAGGCTCCGCACGAGCGTGTCGATGCGATCGTGGGACGCGCGATACGCCTCGGTCTGTTCTTCGACTGTGGACATTTCGCCAATGTACTTCTGGTGCTCGACGTTTTCAAGGCTACGGCCTGTCACCGATTCACGAGTGTGCGAAGACCAGACGTCAGCGAACTCTGCCGGCGTAGCCGCTTCTCAGTCACGGCGCTAGCCACCCACCAAGTGGTGGTGTAGCCACCACAGGAACGCTTCGGATAACAACCTTGTGACGCGAACCGGGCGCTGCGAGACTTGCCCGAGACTTGTGGTCGACGAAATCTCCCTAGGGGTGCGAGTGGGTCTCTTCTGCGTGAAGGAAACCGGAGCGTGAGGACGACCGCCTTCGCTGTGGGCGGATACCGGTTCAGGGCGACGTTGCGGAGTCGTTGGACGAGTTACGTGTCGCTCGTACTCTTCATCGCCCTTCTCGGCGGAGTGGCGATGGGAACGGTGGCCGGAGCGCGGAGTACCGAAACTTCTTTCACAAGGCTGCTCGATAGTCGAGATACATCTCAACTCATCGCACCACTTCAGGTCTATAACCCCCAAGCGGGTTACAACTCTGGCTACAGCGCGTCCGCGGTGCAGAAGGTTCGGCGTCTCCCCCACGTGGTGCAGGTGGAAGCGATGGTCGGAATCAATGCCTTTCCCTTGGGGTCTCACGGACAATCACTCCCTGGTGACAGTGGATTCTCGCCCATCGGCAGCGTCGACGGTCTCCAATTGATTCAAAATCGTCTCATCGTCACCGAGGGTCGATTGCCCAACCCACGTCGGTCAGACGAATTCGTCGCGGACTCAGCGACGGTTCATCAGTTCGGCTGGCACCTCGGTGAAATGGTGACCTTTGCGTACTACACCAACAAGGCCGGTGTCGCGGCCGGTCTCAATGGTCCCAAGACCTCAGGGACCTTCAAAGATCGCCTCGTAGGAACCGGCGCGATCCAAGCCGGCAACCTCGTGCAGGATCAGGTGGACAGCTCCAATGACCTCATTGTGCTCTTCACGCCGGCGCTCACTCGTAACTACTTGCAGTGCTGTGCGAACGACACCTTCGTCGGCATCAAGGTCAAGGGCGGCAACCGTTACAGTGCTCAAGTTCAGAAAGAGTACGAACGTCTCTTTCCCAAAATCGGTATTCCGCCCCAAACAGTAGCGAATGTCGAGAATCGTGTTGCGCGTTCGATCACTCCGGAGGCGTTGGCCTTGGGCATATTCGGCCTTCTGACCGCTCTGGCCGCGCTCGCGATCGCCGCACAATTGATCGCACGAATGGTTCGACTCACCGCCAGTGATTCCAAAATCCTTCGCGCGATGGGCGCCGATCCGAGGACGACGTTCATCGACGGTCTCATTGGGGCGACGGTGGCCATTATCACGGGATCACTGCTGGCGGTCGGCGTCGCAATCGGCCTTTCGCCCTTGGCGCCGATCGGACCGATCAGACCCTATTTGGGTGCCCACCTCAACGTCGACTGGACCGTCCTGGGATCAGGATTCGCACTCATCTTGATTGCGCTCGGGACCATCACGGCGACATTCGCCTACCGAAGTCAGCCCCATCGCGAGACGAGGACCGCCAGACGCTTCAGTCGGAGCAAATTCGATCCAACGCGAATAGCCGGTAATTCGGGATTGCCCATCGCGGCCGTGACGGGTGTCGGGTTCGCACTCGAGACCGGCGGTGGTCGCCGCGCCGTTCCGATGCGTTCGGCGATCATTGGCGCGGCGATCGCCTTGATCATCGTCGGAGCCACGACCACGTTCGCCACCAGTCTCCGAACGCTCGTTTCGAGCCCGCGGCTCTACGGATGGAATTGGAGTGTGGTGCTCAACGGAGGCGGAGGAGTGGGCGATCTCCCCAAGGCCATAAACGCGCCGCTCGCCGAGGACCCCGACATCGCGACTAAATCCAATGCCTATTTCGCGACGTTGCGCATTGACGGATCGTCCGTTCCGGTCATGGGCGAAAACCCCGGAGCGCGGATTCAACCGCCCGTACTGTTGGGACACGATCTAGAAGCTGCCGGCCAGGTCGTTCTCGGAGCGACGACACTGGAAATGCTCCACAAGTCCATCGGTGACACGGTCGTCGTCACGAGCCCGCGATCAAAACCCACGACGCTGCAAATCGTTGGGACCGCGACGATGCCCGCGTTCGGTCAAGCGGGCGGCTCACATCTCGAAATGGGTATCGGCGCGGTCATGAACTACACGCTGATCCCTCTCTTCGAGCGGGACATTTTCGATCTTCCTCCGGGACCGAACGCGATCCTCATTCGATACAAACACGGCGTGAGTGTCGAGCAGGGACAGAAATCACTTCAACACGCCGTCGACCTCGCGGGCGGAGGCTCGGGCCCTGGCGCGGCTCCGAACAATCTCATCCAGAACCTTGAACGACCGGCGGAGATCGTCAACTATCGCGCCCTCGGCAACACGCCGATTGAACTCGGCGCGGTCCTTTGCGGCGGAGCACTGGTCGCCCTCGGTCTGACGCTTCTCTCTTCCGTACGCCGGCGTCGCCGCGACATCGCGCTCCTCAAAGCACTCGGTTTTTCGCGACGCCAAGTTGTCGTGACAGTTGCGTTCCAGTCCACGATCGCCGTCGGGCTGGGAGCAATCGTGGGACTGCCCGTCGGAATCGTCGTCGGCCGATCGCTATGGGACCTCTTCGCCAATTCCATCCACGCGGTCCCGCACGTCGTCGTCCCGACATCGACGTTGCTGATTATTGCTGCCGTGGCGCTCGTCATGGCCAACGCGATCGCCGCACTCCCCGCCCGCATCGCCGCGAGAACATCGCCAGCCATTCTCTTGCGCGCGGAGTAAGAACCTCCGTTCAGTCCTTGCGACAATTGCCCTGGCGGGTGGCGTTCCCGAGTTCACGATTTATCGAAACAGCGCCCATTCTTCAATTCGCGGCAGCACTCTTCGCGCCGTCAAAACGACATTCGCGTCAACCGAGACGTTGGACTGTCACCGATTCGAGATGCTTTACCAACGACGTCGAAAACGGCGACTGCGCCGGAGTGGAGAAGACCATTGCTGATCCCTCGGTCCCTGATTTTGACATGATTACGATATCCAGGCTGGCAAGGACAAAATGCGTTCCCTTGTAGGTAAAGGGCATTCGTAGCTCAAGTTCAGTGGACTCGTTGCTTGCGACCGGTGGCGGCAACGCGGTGACCGAAGCGCTACCGATCTTTGATCCCTTCCCCAACTCTCG
>CALGFJ010000125.1 GCA_937881055.1 uncultured Acidimicrobiaceae bacterium
TGGGGCTACCCGGTAAGCAACTCCCGGGCCGTGGTCGTCACCACCATCTCTCGGAACTCGATCGGCGTCCACGACTTCACGTTGCACGCGGCCGCCGTCGGTCGCGCCACGATTTACGTCACCGGTACCGTATACTGCAAACCCGGCGTCGCGTGTCAAGAACTGTCGTTGCTCTGGACACTGAAAGTCATCGTTACCTAGAGCACGTTCGCGGCGACCCCACTGGGAACCGACGACGATGAATCTCTTTACGACGATTCGTTACAACGAAAAGTCGAGGGGTTCGCCGGTCTCGAGGAACGTCTTGAGGCTCGACAACAGTGGTGGCCATCCCTCGCGAATCGCTTCGTGAACCGCGCTTCCCGACACGAAACCATCGTGGAAGACCGTGAGTCGCACGACGCCGTTCACCTTCTCGATGTCGAAGGCCACTTTGGAGCGCGGCTCGTTCGCGAACTTCAATCGATCTTCCTCGGAGTAGCCGTGCGCCTCGGCCCACTCGGGCGTGAACGTGTGCCAGGTGTAGGAGAGGCGGGCTGGTGATGAGGACTCGAGCACGACCTGTTGGGCGTCGCGAATCGTGAGGTGGCCCATCTTCACGTCCATCACCGAACCGACCTTCCAGTCGGTGACGAACGAGACGCTCCACCACTTCTTGGTCTTCGTAGGATCCGTCAGCGCTCGCCAGAGTCGCTTTGGCGTGGTGTCAATGTAGATCTTGTATTGAAATGAGTCGTCGTTCATACGTCCTCCATCGATTCCATTCTGCCACCATCACGAACGTCAATTCAGCGCGTGGGACCGCAACGAACACCCAAGGAATGACCGCGAGACGGGGCCAGAACCAACCGCGCGGCCCCGTGTTCCCAGGAGACCGCGCGGGGTGAGTGGTTAGCATGACGGGATGTTCTTGCGTGGTTCGAGGTTCACCGGTGAATCGCCTCCGGTCGATGAGACGAGTGACACCGGGCGGCTGAGCGTATGCCCGTAAGACGGACGCCTCGTCCCAAACCTCCCATCCTGGAGATCGAAGAAGACGAGATCCCCGAGAGTCGTCGGGGAAGAATTCTACGCATCGCGTCCGGAAATTCGGTGCCCGTCCTCACGATTCTGTTCGCCGTCTTCGCCGTCGCGTTCTTCTATCTCTCGGGACAGGTCATCTATCACCTTCGAGACCTCTTGTTACTCGGACTGGTCGGTGGCTTCATCGCGCTGATCCTCAATCCGGTCGTCGTCACCCTGCAGCACTGGCGAGTGAAGCGTCGTGGCGGGGCGGTGGCCATCGTCACGTTCGTGGCGCTGTTGATCTTCTTGGGACTCGCGGTCTTGTTCGGCTACCCGTTGATCAACGGCATCACGCACTTCGCGACTGCTCTGCCGGGCTACGTCAGCCGAGCCCAGCACGGCCAAGGGTGGATCGGACACCTGTTTCGCAAGTACCACGTCGCGTCGTGGGTCAAACGCAATTCGAGCCACCTCACGTCGCTCGCGTCCGGACTCGGCAAACCGGCGCTCGCCCTCGGCAAGGGCGCGCTCTCGGCGCTGCTGGCGTTGTTCGCGGTCTTCACGTTCGTGGTCTTGTTGCTGATCGAAGCACCGAAGATCCGACGGTCGCTGACGAGGTTGATCGCGCCCGAACGGGCCAAGCGCTATCGCCACATCGGGCGAATCATTTCACGCTCGGTGTCGGGCTACGTCCTCGGTGACATGATGACCTCGCTCGCCGCCGGTGTCGTGGTCTTCGTCACGCTCCTGATCGTCGGCGTTCCCTACGCGTTCTTGTGGGCGCTCTGGGTCGCGCTGGTCGATTTTCTGCCCACGATCGGTGGTGCCCTGGCCGGGATCCCGACGGTCTTGTTCGCCTTCGCCCACTCGCTCATCGCGGGCATCGTCACGTTGGTCGTGTTCCTTATCTACACGCAGATCGAGAATCACATCTTGAACCCGATCGTCATGAGCCGCACCGTGAAGATCAACCCGTTGCTCGTGTTCGTCGCGGTCTTGATCGGTGCCGACCTGGGGGCGTGGGTCGCGGGCCTCGCCGGTGGTTTCGTCGCGGTCCTCTTGGCCGTGCCGATCGCGGCCACGATTCAGGTCATCGTGCGCGAGTGGTGGCGTGAGAGCGAGCCCGAATAGTCCACGTCGACCCGATCGTGGTGTCGCTCTACAGCGGCGTGACGTAGGCCCCGTGAATACCGCCGTCGACCATGAACGTCGTCGCCGTCACGAACGACGCGTCGTCGCTCGCGAGGAAGAGGACCGCGTTCGCGATCTCATCGGGTTCTCCGAAGCGTCCCATCGGGACGTGGACTAAACGTCGCGCGGCGCGCTCGGGGTCCTTCGCGAAGAGCTCGATCAACAGCGGCGTGTTGACCGGTCCCGGGCACAGCGCGTTCACGCGGATCTTCTCTCGGGCGAACTGGACCGCGAGCTCACGGCTCATGGCCAGCACGCCGCCCTTGGAGGCGGTGTAGGAGATCTGTGACGTCGCTGAACCGAGGACCGCGACGAAGGACGCGGTGTTGATGATGGAGCCGCCGCCGCGCTTTTGCAAGTGAGGGATGCCGTACTTGCAGCACAGATAGACCGACGTCAGGTTGACGTCCTGGACGCGCTTCCACGCGTCGAGCCCCGTCGTCAGGATCGAATCGTCGTCGGCCGGTGAGATGCCGGCGTTGTTGAAGAGCACGTCGATACCGCCGTAGACCTCGGCGGTCTTGTCGTACATCGCGACCACGCTCTTCTCGTCGGCGACGTTCACCTGGACGAACAGTCCGCCGATCTCGGTGGCCACCTCGGGTCCGTGCTGGTCGTCGAAGTCCGCGACGACGACGCTCGCGCCTTCAGCGGCGAATCGGCGGGCCGTCGCTCGTCCGATACCGCTCGCCGCGCCGGTGATGACCGCAACCTTGTTGTCCAATCGACCCATCATTCCTCCGTTGAGATAAAGACGTTCTTCTCTTCACTGAAACTACGCAAGGCGTCCGGTCCGAGCTCTCGTCCGAGGCCCGACTGCTTGTAGCCCCCGAAGGGTGTCGAGTAGCGAACCGATGAGTTGGAGTTCACCGAGAGTGCGCCGGTCTCGATCCCGCGCGCGACGCGAAGCGCTCGTCCCACGTCGCGCGTCCAAATCGAACCGGACAGTCCGTAGGGACTGTCGTTGGCGATGCGGATCGCGTCGGCTTCATCCTCGAAGCGCAGCACCGAGACGACCGGACCGAAGATCTCTTCGCGAAAGGCGCGGTCCGTCCCGTCGGCCGATTCGAGCACCGTCGGTGGGTACCAGAAACCGGCCCCCGAGGGTGCGCTGCCCCGAAAGGCGACGGACGCTTCGTCGACGAAGGAGTCGACACTCGTGCGCTGACCGGCCGAGATGAGCGGTCCCATCTCGGCGCTCTCGTCCGCGGGATCGAGGACGCGAAAGTCCTTCACCGCGACTTCGAAGAGCTCCATGAAGCGGTCGTAGGCCGAGGCTTCGACGAGGATCCGCGACCTCGCGCAGCAGTCCTGGCCCGCGTTGTCGAAGACGGCCGAGGGCGCCCCGGCGGCGGCGCGTTCTAAGTCGGCGTCGGCGAAGATGACGTTGGCGGACTTGCCGCCGAGTTCGAGGGTGACGCGCTTCACCTGTTCAGCGCAGCCGGCCATCACGCGCTTGCCCATGTCGCTCGAGCCCGTGAAACAGACCTTGCGGACCGATTCGTGCGTGACGAAGCGCCAACCGACGACGCCCCCATCGCCGGGCAGGACTTGGAAGACACCCTCCGGCAGTCCGGCCTCGAGACCGAGTTCCGCGAGGCGAATCGCCGTGAGGGGCGTCAGCGTCGCCGGCTTCAAGACGACGGTGTTGCCCGCCGCGAGCGCTGGCGCGAAACCCCAGCCGGCGATCGGCATCGGGAAGTTCCAGGGCACGATGATGCCGACGACGCCCAGGGGCTCGTAGAACGTGAGGTCGACGCCGCCCGCCACGGGAATCTGTTTCCCGCTGTGACGTTCCGGTGCGCCGGAGTAGTAGGCGAGGACGTTGCGGACGTTCTCTGCCTCCCAGCGGGCGTTGCCGATCGTGTGGCCGGAGTTCGCGACTTCTAATTGCGCCAACTCTTCGTTGTGCTCATCGACCACTTGGGCGAAACGACGAAGGAGATGTGCGCGCCTCGACGGCGTGACGTCGCGCCACTCCGTGGTTGACTCGGTCGCGCGCGCGAGCGCAGCGTCGGTCGCCTCGAGGTCGAAGAGTTCGATCTCGGTGACCGGCGTCTCGTTGGCGGGATTGAGAACCGAAAGGACGCTCATAGGCGTTCGAATCCCCGGTAGCGCTCCCAGTCGGTGACCGCGGCGTTGAAGGCATCGATTTCGACACGCGCGGCGTGCACGTAGTGATCGACCACCTCGTCGCCGAAGGCCGCGCGCGCGACCGAACTCTGGTCGAATAGATCGGTCGCCTCGGCCAGCGTTGTCGGTACACGCGCGGAGTCGGCCTCGTAGGCGTTACCCACGAACGCCGGTGGTAGCGCGAGCTTGTCGTCCACGCCCTGCAAACCGGCCGCCACGAGGGCGGCGATCGCGAGGTAGGGATTCACGTCACCGCCGGGGATGCGACATTCGAATCGCAGCGACGGACCGTGACCGACGACGCGAAACGCGCACGTGCGATTGTCGTGGCCCCACAACAGCGCCGTCGGCGCGAACGATCCGGCGACGAAGCGCTTGTAACTGTTGATGTTCGGCGCGAGCAGCATCGAGAAGTCCCGCGCGTGCGTCAGCAGCCCCGCCAAGAAGTGCTCGAACACTTCAGAGAAGCCGTGTTCTTCGTCACCCGCGAAGACCGGCTGGTTGTCCTTGTCGCGAAGTGAGAGGTGAATGTGACACGAGTTTCCCTCGCGTTGGTCGTACTTCGCCATGAACGTGAGGCTCACGCCTTCTTGCGCGGCGATCTCCTTCGCGCCGAGTTTGAACAGACTGTGCTCGTCGGACTTCTCCACGAGCGTGTCGTACTTGAAGGCGATCTCGTGTTGGCCAAAGTTGCATTCGCCCTTCACGGATTCCACGACCATGCCCGCGGCACGCATCGAGCGCCGTATTCGTCCGAGCAGCGGCTCGATGCGCGACGTCCCCTGGATCGAATAGTCGACGTTGTACTGGTTCACCGGCGTCATATCGCGATAGCCGGCCTCCCAGGCCTGCTCGTAGGTGTCTTCGAAGACGATGAACTCGAGTTCGGTGCCGGTGAGGCCGGTCCAGCCGCGCTCTTCGAGGCGCTCGACCTGGGCGAGGAGGATCTGGCGGGGCGACGGGGCCACCGGAAAACCGTCGACGGTCTCGACGTCGGCGAAGATGATGACCGTCTTCTCGTGCCACGGCACCAACCGGGTCGACGTGAAATCGGGCTTGAAGGCGAGGTCCCCGTACCCGCGTTCCCAGGACGTCAACGCGAAACCGTCGACCGTGCGCATATCGACGTCCGAGGCGAGGAGGTAACTGCAGCCCTCGACGACGCCGTCGGCCAGCTCGTCGAAGAAGTACGGCGCGTCGAGACGCTTGCCCTGCACACGGCCCTGCATGTCAGTGATCGCGACGATGATGGTGTCGATCTCACCCGTTTTGACGAGATTGATGAGCTCGTCACGCGATGGTCGACCGGCGATATGTGTGGTCACGTTGGCTCCTCGAGACTCCGATGCCCGACCAATACGAACGAGCACGATTTTCCAATCTAGGAGTCGAGGCTACTCAAATAGCCAAGTGCGGATTCTTCCAATGCGGAAAGGGGACGACCCCACGTCGTCGGTGACGTCCCCTCTTGACGACGGCGTTCGCGTCCTCGTGAGCATCTTCACGTGAACGGCGAGTGACGTCGCTACCGCGCCGTGACGATCACGGACGGAGAAGTCCCGTGATCGTTCGTCAGGGCGAAACGAAACGAGGTCGCCCTTACGACGTCGCACCGCTTTTCACGGTGTGGACACATTTGTCCGTGCTCGGCTCTCGCAAAAGTCCTAGTATCTCGCTCAATGGTATAGGCCATTTGAATCGGGGAGGATTTGTGTCAGACGATAATGTCGTCGTCGCATCCAATGCGTTGAGCGACGAGCAACGATTGCACCAGATGGGCTACGCGCAAGAGCTCCATCGCGGAATGAGCAAGTTTTCAAACTTCGCCATCTCGTTCACGATCATCTCGATCCTTTCGGGATGTCTCACGCTCTACTCGTACGGGTTGTATCACGGAGGTCCCCCGGTGATGATCTGGGGCTGGGCCATCGTCGGTCTGCTCGTGTTGTTCGCGGGTCTCTCCATGGCCGAGATCTGCTCAGCGTTCCCGACCGCGGGCGGTCTCTACTACTGGTCGGCCAAGTTGGCGCCGGGAAAAAGTGGCCCGATCTGGTCCTGGTTCACCGGTTGGTTCAACCTGCTTGGTCAGGTCGCGGTCACCGCCGGCATCACCTTTGGGTGCGGGTACTCGGTGGGCGAGTTCATCTACCTGGTCTCGGGCAATGCGACGTGGACGTCGAATCGACACGTCGTGCTACTCACGGCCATCTTGCTGTTGATTCAAGGATTGATCAACACATTCGGGGTAAACATCGTCTCCTTGTTCAACAAGGTATCGGTGTGGTGGCACTTGACCGGAGTCGCGGTCATCGTGGCGTTACTCTTCATTGCGCCGCACTCGCACAGTCACCAGAGCGGGAGTTTCCTCTTCGGGTCCGGGGGTTTCGACGCCTTCAGAGGACTCTCCGGATTCTCCGTTCCGTTCTACGTCTTCCTACTCGGATTGCTGGTCGCCCAGTACACCTTCACGGGCTATGACGCGTCGGCGCACGTGACCGAGGAGACCCTCGAGGCTTCGGTCTCGGGTCCCAAGGGCATCGTTACCTCGATCTGGGTGTCGTGGATCGCGGGATTCATTCTTCTGATCGGCGTGAGCGCCGCGATCCCCCACTTCGTCCACGGCTTCTCGGTGACGATCGCCGGAACGCACTACACCAGCTACGCGTCATTCGCGGGCGGCGTTCCGTGGGGCAACGTGTTCGTGTACGCCACGGGCAAAGTCCTCGGTGAGATCCTGGTGCTCGTGGTAATCGGAGCTCAGTTCTTCTGCGGCATCGCGTCCATCACGGCCAATTCTCGAATGATCTACGCCTTCTCGCGAGACGGCGCCGTGCCGTTCTCGAGTTACTGGCACCACGTCAGCAAGCGCAGCCGCGTGCCGGTGCACTCCGCCTGGTTCGGTGCTGTGGGCGCGTTCATCTTGGTGACGCCGGCGCTCCTTCCCGGCAACACCGGAGGTACCGCCTACGCCGCCGTGACATCGATTGCGGTGATCGGGCTGTACGTCGCGTATCTGATCCCGGTCTTCCTGCGACGGATCAACGGTGCCGCCTTCACACCTGGGCCGTGGAAGCTCGGGAAATGGGGTCCAGTCTTCGGCTGGATTGCCATTGTTTGGGTGGTCATCATCTGCGTCTTGTTCATGCTCCCGGCGACATCGCCGATCAATGCCGATGACTTCAACTACACCCCTATCGCGGTGGTGGCAGTGATTGGCTTCGCCGGTATCTGGTACGCGGTGTCCGCTCGTAAATGGTTCAAGGGACCAAGGGTTCAAGGATCGGCCGAGGAACTGGCCGCCATCGAGCACGAGCTCTCGGTTTAAATTCGAAGGAGTTCCCTCGATTGACTAGTCGTTTTGGTCGATCGAGGGAACTCGTTACGTGGTGCCGACTGCGGCGACCGTTGTGCCCCTCACTTGAGGAGGCGCAGTGATGTTGACAGAGAGTTGCGACGAGGACGAGTCGTGTTGGCGCGATCTCGCCGACGTGATGTCGGCCGGCATATCGCGCGTGCTGCTTTACGGCCCATCGGGAACGGGCAAGACCTACGCGGCGCTACACCACGGCGTCGGCGCGAGTCCGGCGGAACGATTGGTGTGCACCGAGGACCTCACTTCGGGCGAGATCACGGGCACTTGGATGCCCGTCGGCGAAAACCGATGGGAGTGGCGCGAGGGACCGGCGATCCGGGCCTGGCGCGGCTCGGGCGGTTTGGGTGGTCGACTGGTCGTCGACGAGGTCGATCGCGCCTCCGGTGATGCCCTCAGCACTCTCCTCGCGATGACCGACTCTCCCGAATCGGCGCGCTGGCGCAATCCCGAAACGAGCGAATGGGTGCGACCGGGTCCACAGTTCTCCGTCGTGATAACCACCAACATCGACGATCTCGACGACATTCCACCGTCGCTACGTGATCGATTTCCGGTGTGTATCCGTGTTGACCGACCCCACGTCTCGGCGTTGGCGAGTCTTAGTGATGACCTCCGCGCACCGGCCCTGGCCGGATCGCTCGGACCGGCCAGCCGGCGCGTCTCGCTTCGATCCTTCTACGCCTTCGACGAACTACGACGCCATCTGGGAGCGGCGCGAGCCGCGCAGTTGGTCTTCGGTCACGACGTCGCTGCGAGTGTGCTCGACTCGTTGGCTATCGCGTCACTGACGTGAGCGACATGGTGCATCCGGAGTTGGTGACCGGTCGCGACGACGGCTTCGTCAACGCTCCGTGGACCGTCAAGGTCGGCTCAACGCGACGCGGAGAAGCGAGCTGCAACTTGACCGAGCGGATCCTCGAAGTTCCTCTCGGCAAGGACGACACATCACGGGTGGTGCGAGCTCACGAGTTGATGCACGCCCGCGTCAGCCCCCACGTGCGCGAACATTACGGAACGCTCGATGGGATGTCGCCTCGAGCGCTCGAGTGCGCCGAAGAGTGTCGCATCAACACGCTCATCGCTCGTCTGGGATTCAACGTCACTCTTTTGCGCGACGGTTCGGAGAAAAATGGCGCACAGCGAATCGCGGAGAGCAACGAATGGTCCGAAGCGGTCTGCTTCCTTATGGCCGTGCTCGGCACGGGGGCGGAGAAGGAGTACCTCGCGGGCATCCGACGGATTCAGCCAACGTGGATGCCAGGACTACGCGCCGTGCGAAAACGCGCCCTCGGTCTCATGGGCGGACTCGCGAGCGCGGCGCTCGGTGCCACGCGCCTCAACGAAGAACGGTTGCCGAGTGGCTACGCGAACTCCACCGTCGTACTCGCTCGTCTCCTGACCCAGTCGATGGTCGCGCGACCGCCGAAGAGTCCGGAGGAACTTCGCGCATTTCGACGCTCGCTCGAGCCGGGCGGTCGACGTCCTCCCACCGGTCGCTTCGCTCCCTTGAAGTTCGACGACACGCTCGTGATGTCGCGTCGTCCGAGAGGTTCGGGCATACGGCGCGCGCGCGCCAGTACGAGTGGTCCGACGATGCGATACCCGAGTCGTCTCCTCACCGACGACCGAAAACGAGCCTTCGCTCGGCGCACGACGTGTCACGGTGGCGTCGTCATCATCGATCAATCGGGATCAATGGATATCAACGACGAGTCGCTGTCGACACTTCTTCGTCGAGCGCCGAACGCGCTCGTGGTCGGCTACAGCCACCGGCCCGGCGATAACGGAGTGACCCCGAACGTGTGGATCCTGGCCGATCGGGGATCGGTCGCGACGAGGGTTCCATCGGGCAACGTCGGCAACGGCGTCGACGGTGCGGTCCTCGCGTGGGTACTGCGACGACGTCGAGGCATCGAACCGATCGTCTGGGTGACCGACGGACAAGTCACCGACTCTCACGATCACCCCGATGACCGACTGACCATTCAGTGCGCCGAGATGGTGCGTCGCCACCGCATCCGACTCGTGAAGGAACTCGAGAGCGCCGGTCGGGCGCTGTCGAGCGGGCGAACAACCGCGCGCTCCGAGTGGTCCCATTTCGGACGATTGGGCCGGAAACTCCTTGAAATGAAGTCGTTTTAGGCACCATGTCACAAGAGCAAATTACGCTTGCAACGAACACTTGTTCGCCTTACACTATACGAACAGGTGTTCGTGAAAGGGGTCGGCCATGGCAGCACTCGAGGTTGTGGAGTTCGAAGAGTTCGAAGACGTCACGGAGCGACCGTACCTGCAACTGGTGACCACACCGCAGGTCTTTCGCACCGGACCTTCACTGACGAGTCGTCGTGCGGCGCGCGCACGGATGATGAAGCGGCGTCGACGAACGCTCTTGGCGCTCACGTTGATGATGGGACTCGTCATACTCGCGTGGCCCGGTCACGCGTTCGGGGGAGTCACCGGTGCCGGACTACCGAGTGATCTGGCGGACAGCTCGGTCCTCGCGTCGGGCATGAACTACGTGGTCCAACCCGGCGATACGGTCAATTCGATCGCCCGGATGATCAATCCCGTCGACCCGAAAGTGGCGCGCGCCGATCTGGTGCGCGAACTGGATTCGTCGGTCGTGGTGCCCGGCGAGCACGTCCTAATCCCATAAATTTAAAGGGATTTGGGTGTATCCTCAAGGCATGCGCTGTCCCTTCTGTTCGGCGGACGACGACCGCGTCGTTGATTCGCGTCTGGCCGAAGATGGCGTGGCCATCCGGCGCCGACGCGAGTGCTCGAACTGCAACCAGCGCTACACGACGTTCGAGCGGCTCGAAGAGATTGGCCTTTACGTCATCAAGCGCTCCGGCGACCGCGAACCCTTTGATCGCGTCAAGATCCTTCGCGGTATGCGAGCCGCCAGCAAAAACCGTCCCGTCGACGAAGAGACCCTCGAGACGCTCGTCACGCTCATCGACGAATCGATGCGCCTGCTCAATCGAGACGTGACGAGCGAAGAGGTCGGAATGGCGTCGCTCGAGGCCTTGCGCGACGTCGATGACGTCGCCTACGTCCGTTTCGCTTCGGTCTATAAGGGGTTTGAAGGGACAGAGGACTTCGCGCGAGAGATCGGCATGCTCGTGAAGACGACCGCACCAAAACTGCGCGGCTGATGCGCACCCTCGACCTTCGACCTCGCTGCGCGATGGCCATCTACGCGCACCCCGATGACGCCGACGTGGCGGCCGGGGGACTCCTCGCCCAGTGGGCCGCCGAGGGATGCGCGGTGCACCTCGTGGTCGTGTGCGACGG
>CALGFJ010000126.1 GCA_937881055.1 uncultured Acidimicrobiaceae bacterium
ACCTCCACGTACGAGTACGGCTTTCCCACCGATCCGAGATGCGAGGTGGCGTCCTCGGGAGCGAGACACAGAACATTCGGTGATGCTTCGGTGAGTCCGTAGCCTTGAACGACTTCGACACCCCGCGCTTGCCACACTTCGATGAGCGCGAGCGGCATCGACGCGCCGCCGACGAGCACCCGCCGCAGACTCGTGAGGTTGGCCTCTTCGAATCGCGGGTGCTGGGCGAGCAACAAGTACGTCGCGGGTACGCCCATCATCGTCGTGACGCCACGGCGTTCGATGATGTCGAGCACTCGCTCCGGTTCAAACGAAGATTCGAGAACGACCGTCGCACCCTTCCACCAGGCGAGAAGGGGCTGAACATTCCATCCGCCCACGTGAAACTGGGGCAGCACTTGCAAGACGACGTCGTCGCCTCCCATGGGCGCGGCGAGGTCAAATCCAACGTTGGTCCAGAAGCAGTTCGCGTGAGTCAGCACCACGCCCTTGGGTGTGCCCGTGGTACCCGAGGTCGCGATGATGAGTAGTCCGTCCTCGTCGACGACGAGAGGCAATTGGAGTTCTTCGGCGACGGGTCCTAACTCGATCGCGAGCGTCTCTAAGTCGAGTACCGGCGGCGCACTCGCCATCAATGCCCGAGCCTGATCGACCAGTGGTCGGTGCGTTGGCGACGCGCAAACGAAAGCCGGTTCGAATGTCTGTAGTTGTGTGGCGATCTCGGGTGCCGTGAGGCGCCAGTTCAATGGCGTCAAGATGAGACCCGCCTTCGCGCAGGCGAAGAACAACGCGACGTGTTCCGGACGGTTCTCGGTGAGGGTCGCCACGCGGTCCCCGGGGGACAGTCCGTAGTGAAGAAGCGCCCGAGCGAGTTCACTCGACGTCGCATCAAGTTCGCCGTACGTCGTCGTGCGGCCGTTGAATTCGATGGCGCTTCGTCGTGGCGTTTGTCGTGCACGATCTTCAATCCATCGACCGACGACGTGAAGGTTCTCGGCGGACTCGCTCATGTGCCTAGTCCGCGTCGTTCGCGGCGGCGTCTCCCGTGAAGAGCTCGTCTGGAATCGACGCTGAGATGGTCGTGCCGTCGCTATACGCGCCGCTTGTAGTGCCACCGAGCATGCGTGCGATGATCACCATCATCTCGTCAAAGACCTCCGGAGGGACCGCCTTCGCTTCGTCCCAAATGATCCAACGAAGTCCGACGGACTCGCCGATCGCCATGAGCAACCACGCCAGGATCATCGGATCACCGGGTGTGACGTCGCCGGCGTCCATCGCCTGGCGCAACGGCGCGACGTAGCCCTCCGCCACCTTCTCGTAGTGATTTCGTAGAGCACCGGGAGAGACGAATTCGGCTTGGCGAATCACCCGATAGAGCGCTGGGTGTTCCGAAGTGAAGCGGAAAAACCCAGCAAAACCAAGGCGTTCAGCCTCTAAACGCGACGTCGCCCCGCGAGAGGCATCCGACATCGCGTGGCGAACCCGTCGGTTGAGATCGGCGACGACCTCATCGAAAATCTCTTTCTTGCTGCGAAAATACACATAGAAAGTGCCCTGAGCCACTCCGGCTGCTTCGGTGATTTTGACAATCGACGCGTCGTAGTAACCGTAGGTGTTGAACACCTCTTCGGCCGCTTGAACCAACTTGCTCCGGGTGCGCGCTCCCTTGCCTTTGCTCGATTTCGCAACGGCCACGCTTGACTCGTCGCGCACGAGATCGGGCGGACCCGATGCCCCCGGTCGAACCGAGAAGTCATTCGTCACGGACACCCCCGTGAGTCACTACGTGCACATCGCGTACTCTATCGACTTACGTCGAACCGGCGAAACGAAGATTTCTACAGCGTTCCCGTGACGTTCGAATGGTACCGACCGCGGTGAGTTGGTGACCACAAATACCGTCGCGCACCCCTCTTTAGCAACGGTCGCGAATCTGGTGAAGCGAGGCCGCGTTGCGGTGGCAAATGACGCTCAAGTTGGTCGGTGCGTTTCGCGCCGCGGCGATAAAAGTTCGATTGCCCGAGATTCGAGTCGCTATTGTCTGGAACACTTCACAGGAAACGTGATCGGGATATTGGAGACGCGATGTCGATCGTTCAGGGTTATACCACCGATAATTTTGCGTCGCTGCGTGACGTCTTCGAACGACAGCTCACGAGTGGCGAAGACGTGGGTGCATCGATCGCCGTCATGTTGCGGGGTGAACTCGTCGCGGACATTTGGGGAGGGTATACCGACGAAACGATGACGACACCATGGCAACGCGACACGATCCTGAACGTTTGGTCGGTGACGAAGACGATGACATTCCTCGTCGCGTTGATGCTGAGTGATCGCGGTGAGCTCGACTTCGACGCTCCGGTCGCCAAGTATTGGCCGGAGTTTGCCCAGCGGGGAAAAGAATCCATCGAAGTTCGTCACGTCATGGGCCACACCTCGGGACTCTCCGGTTTTGACGCAGCGATTAAACCCGAAGACCTCGCCGACTGGGATCTCTGCACTGGTGCCCTCGCGGCGCAGGCTCCGTGGTGGGAGGAGCGCACGAAATCGGGTTATCACCTCGTGACGCAGGGGTATCTGATCGGCGAACTTGTTCGTCGCATCACGGGTACCTCATTCGCTTCGTTCTTCAAGTCTGAGGTGACCGATGTTCTCGACGCTGACTTTCACGTTGGACTACCCGAATCGGAAGAGCCTCGCGTCAGCTACGTGATCCCGGGTGAGGGGAACGTCGTCGACGGAATGGATCCGGAGTCGATCGCGTACCGCTCGTGGATGTCACCGCCGGTTGACTTCACGTGGCCGAGGCACCGGTGGTGGCGTGCAGCGGAGATCCCCGCGTCGAACGGACACGGCAACGCGCGTTCCGTCGCGTTGATTCAGTCGATCATCGCCAATAACGGCGAGATCAACGGAAGGCGATTCTTCTCTGAGAAGACGGGCGCGCGAATCTTCGAGACGCAAGCCCACGACGTGGACTTGGTACTCGGCATTGAAATGAACTTTGGGATGGGCTACGGCCTGTCGAGCAGCCTCACGCCTCTCGGTCCGCGCGGTTGTTTCTGGGCCGGGCTCGGATCGCTGGTGCTCATGGATCAAGATTTCGGCATCACGATCGCGTATACGCCGAACAAAATGCAGTTCGTACCGGGCAGCACCCGAGGCGCCAATATTGCGCGCGCCGCTGTGGAGGCCGCTCTTCGCTAGAAGTTCCTGGCGACCGGACTCGAGTGAACTGCTCGACATCGAGCGCCGATGGCTTGCTCGCGAATGTCGGGCTCGATCACGTCTGCGCGAGAAATCAAATCTCCCCGTGTAACCGGTTTCAGGCGGCAACAAGGCAAGTGGATCAAAATATGAGAGGTGAATCACTTGACATTCTTGCCCGGCTCTGCTTGAATTTCGCTCACGCGGTCAAGGGGGCGGCGCGTTCCAAGGGGGGAAATGAAAAGAATCTTTCGATTGACG
>CALGFJ010000127.1 GCA_937881055.1 uncultured Acidimicrobiaceae bacterium
CAGGCGATGCGCGCGGAGCCACAGGTGATTCGCGCGGTGCCGCAAGCTCTCGCCTGCCCGTCGCAAACGCTGGGATCCATTGACGTTCCGGCCGACGGCGCCACCGTTTCGGGTTACATACAGGTGATCGGCTACGCGCTGGACGGCAACCTGGTGTCCAACGTCGATGTCTTCGTGGACGGCACCGATGATTCGAACCGCGTCACGACGGCGGGCGGCGCGAACATCAACCTGCCGCGCCCGGACGTGATGCAGTTCTTCCCGCAGTACCTCGGAACCGTCGGCCAGTACCCCGGCTACCAGGCATCCTTCAAGGCGTCCCTCTTTTCGAACGGCTCGCACACGGTGTACGTGCGCATCACGGACGTGAGCGGCTGCTCGTACTTCCTGACGCCGCGGGCCGTGAAGGTCGACAACACGCTCAACCAACCGCCGTTCGGCGGCGTGGACTTTCCGCTGCCCGACAGCGGCGTGAATGCGAACGGCGTTCTCGAGGTGGCGGGCTGGGCGCTCGACGACCGCAGCGTCGATCACGTGGACGTCTTCGTGGACGGCCTCATCGAGCGGCAGGCCGTGACGGGCATCTACCGCGCGGACATCGCCGCGGATTATCCCGACAACCCGCAGGCGATCGTCGCGGGGTTCATCCTGAACATCGACTCGACGCGCTACGCGAACGGCGTCCACAATGTCACCGTGAAAGCCGTGGACGACCAGGGCCAGCAGGGCCTGCTCGGCACGCGCCGCGTCCAGATCTTCAACAACTCCCCGAACCTCGCGCCGTTCGGTGAGGTGGAGTTCCCGCTCCTGAACTCCACGTGGTTCGGCAACTGCGTCGAGATACCCACGGGCGGTCCGTCCGGCGGCGACGGCGCGATCACCGACTCGCGGTACCTGATGTTCGTCAATGGCTGGGCGATGGACACGTCGGTCGCACAGGAGCGCGGCGGCGTCGCGGCCGTCACTCTCGAGATGGACGGCGTCGTCCTCGACGACACGCGCGTGAACTGCCATCGCGAGTTCCTGCTCGCGAACGCCCTCGTCGACTGCTACGGCTACTACCGGCCCGACATCGAGGTCCTGTACCCCGGCTTCCAGCAGGCCCCGAACGTGGGTTTCCAGTTCTTCGTGGACGTGGGCTACCTCATCACGCAAGTGGGTTTCAAAGAAGGTGCGCACATCCTCCAGATCAAGGCGATCGACAAGGAGGACTCTTCCTCGCTCTTGAAGGAAATCCCGATCGAGATGGAGTGCGCGTCGGGTAATCTCGACCCGCCGCCCATCGGCTTCATCGACGACCCCACGAACTACAAGTTCATCGGGGGCGTGT
>CALGFJ010000128.1 GCA_937881055.1 uncultured Acidimicrobiaceae bacterium
GCGTCGGGCTTGGCGCCGTCGGGGGCGTCGCCGCACTCGCCGTTCGTGCACGTGACCAGCACCGTGCGCACGCCCTGGTCGGCGAGGAGGCGATAGAGACCGCCCGAGGAGCTGGCCTCATCGTCCGGATGGGCGTGCACCGCGAGAAAAGTCAGCTGTTCCATTTACAGTCCTCCAAAGAGATCAGTCTCGTCGCCCGATGTCACATCGCGGCTCCACGCACGTTCGTAGTACTCGATCCCAAAGAGCAGCGTAAAGAGTTCTTCGTCCATCGTGACGAGGTCGGCGTTATCAACCTGCGAGGCGTGCGTCGCAATGGCCAGATGCTTTCGCTTCGCGAAAGAACGCACGTCCATCGTCGTGGTCACCACATCGTCGGACACGGTGTGACCGGCATCGAGGATCCACGCCGGCAGGAACACGCCCTGGGCTCTCGCGCCAGCGACGAAACGCTCCAGGACGCCCTTAGGGGCGACCGGGTAATAGAGGCGCTTCGGGCTCGAGGCGAGTTCGAGAGCCGCACGCGTGACGACGTTGGCCATGATGTGATCGGGGTGACCGTAGAAGCCGTTCTCGTCGTAGGTGACGACGACCGAGGCGTTCTCCTCATCCATCACCGCAGCGATAGTGCGCGCAACGGCCGTGACGTCAGCGTTCACGAACGCCTCGCGTCGGTCGTTCTGCGACCAGCCCTTCATGCCCGAGTCGTCATAGCCGAGCGTCACGACCCGAGAGAAACCAGCGACGATCGCCGCCCGTTGCAACTCACCGGCGCGGGTGGCGCGCGTGACCTCGGCGTCGTGGAGCGGGTCCGATCCCGGTCGAGCGTGGTCGTCCAGTCCCAGTTGGCCGTTCGTGCACGTGATCAAGACGATCCGGTATCCCAGGTCCGCGTAGTGCGACGTGACCCCGGCTGTAAAGAGTGCCTCGTCGTCGGGATGCGCGTGTACGCAGACGAGAGTGGGGGCAACAGTCATCACGAAAGACTACGAGGTGGCCAGTTGGATGATTCGCACGACCAGCAATGTCCCGGCCACGACTAAATACGTCCCATTCGCTGCCAAGAGAATACGGCGCGCTCGCGATCGCTTGGGCCGCTCCAACAGGGCCAGTCGCGGCATACGCCAGTCCAGTCGTTCGACGTCGTAGTTCACGCTCGGACCTTGACGGTGTAGTCCGATGGGCAGTCCGATTGCCACCCCCAGCCCCACGATGGCACTCAACCATTCGAGCATCGCCAACACGTCGACCGACGTGAACAGCGTCGAGACCATCATCGTCACCGACAACACGATCAGAATCGCAATGATCACCACGGCCACGGCGTTCAGCCAACGCGAGTTGACCCAAGGGCCCAAAGCCCCACGATCATTCGCCATGAGCAACACGTAAATCGACGTGCTCGGCAACATGAGCCCGCACATCGCCTGCACCGCCAAGGTGATCAATCCGAGCGGTGCGTGCGGGAGCAACACCACGACGCCCGCTACGACCAGGAGTCCGCCGAACACACTGTAGAAGGCCTTCGCCTCGCGCAGTGTCGTGTTCAGTCCCTGATTGAATCGATTGGATATGTCGCCGACGGCGTAACTGCTCGCCAACGTGACGGCGGCGGCCCCGATGATCGAAGCGTTCAACAACATGATGGCGAAGAGATCTCCAGTCCCGTGTCCTGCGAACTTCGTCAGACCGCGCGCTACGGTCAGGGCGCTTACGTAGCTGTTCGTCCCGCCGTGAGGTGAAAGGGCCGCCGCGGTGATGCCCATCAACAGCGCCGCGACGATGACCACGACGAAGGAACCGAGAATCGTGTCGATGCGCTCGTAGTTCAGCCAGCGCGGAGAGATCTTCTTGTCGACGATGTTGCTCTGCTGGAAATACAGCTGCCACGGCGCGACGGTGGTACCGATGATCGAAATAATGAGCAACACGCCGGCCGACGACGTGCCGCCTCGTATTCCCGGCACGACCATGTCGCGAAAGAGCGCGTGCGTGGCCACGTGGGCGTGTATCACGAGCGGGATCATCACAACATTCACCGCAATGAAGAGCATCATGAAACGCTCCCAGCGCTGGAACGATCCGGTCGCGGTGACGGCGAAGAGGGCGACGACCGCGATGGGCACCGACACGTAGGGCGACACCCCGAAGTACTCCATTGACAGCGAGATACCGATGAACTCGGTGATGATGATCAAGAAGTTGAGCAACAGGATCGAACCGATCGCGACGTTGCCCCAGCGCCGTCCAATGCGTTCGCGGATCAGTCTTCCGTGCCCAATGCCGGTGACCGCGCCGAGACGCACCACCATCTCCTGATTCACGATGAGCACCGGGATCAAGAGCGGCAACGTCCAGAGCAACGTGTAGCCGAAGTTCTGGCCGGCCTGGGCGTACGTCGCGACGCCACCGGCGTCGTTGTCGCCCACCATGACGATAAGGCCCGGCCCGATGATCGCCATGAGCGTGAGGAAGCGTGCTCGGGCGCCGCGGCGCGTTCCCGGTTCGTACTCTTTGACGGTGCCGAAGGCACCCTTGATTTGATCCTTCGTTGCTTCGCTCACGCTTCCTCCTTTCTGTTCTCGTAGTGGTGCGACACGCCCACGACGAGATTCGAAGGAGGGCTAGGGGCCTACCGAAGAGTTCGTGTGCGATCGTGCCGGGACGCAATGAATGAAGGTTGTACTAGGGGGTTTCAGTGAGCCCCCTTTGAACGTGACCCCACGGGGAACGGCGCGTCACTCTTCGACCGCCGTCATACCGAACTCGCGACGCCAGCCGTGCGGCAGGATCTCCTCGAGTAGGTCATCCACTGTTACAACACCGATCATTTTCGAGTGGTCTTCGTCGAGCACCGGCAACACCGTCAAGTTGAAGTCACTCATAATCCGTGACGTCTGATGAAGGTCCCATTGCGGATGGACGTGCGCGAGGTGCGTGCGCGAAACGCTCAGCGCGAGTTCGTGCCCCTGCGCGCGCACCAGTGGCGCGATCGACGCTGCGCCGATCGGCTGGCCGTTCTCGTCCAACACGAAGACCGCGTGCAGCGCTTCGGCCGGCACCTGTGATGTGCGAATGGCCGCTAAGGCGTCCTCGACGGTGGCCGTCGCGGGCACCGACACGAAGTCCGGGTTCATGAGGCCGCCCGCGGTGTCGGCGCTATAGGAGAGCAGTTGACGCACCTTCGTCTTTTGGACGTCGGGCAATCGCTCGAGAATCGGGAGGCGACGATCCTGATCGATCTCGTTGATGAGGTCGGCCGCGTTGTCGGGCTCCATGCGCGCGAGCAACCGCGCGGCGTCAGCGTCACTGCGGGCCTCGAGGAATTCGAGTTGATGCGTCGTGTCGAGTTCTTCGAAGACGTCGGCCTCGAGTTCACGGTCGGCGCCGACGGCCTCGATGATCTCCTCGCCCTCTTCGTGAGAGGCCTGCTCGACCAGGTCCGCGATTTGCGCGGGGTGCAGTTTGGACAGTTTGCGGTACGGAATTCGGAGTCGAGCAGTGGGCACGTGCGCGACGAACGGCTCAATCGAGGCGAAATCGACGATGGCTTCGGACTTGACGCGCGCTCCGACGTTCTTGCCCAGGATTCGTCGCAAGAGAGGTCGCTTGCCCGGGTCGACGCCCACGACTTCCCACTTGGTGTCGATCTGGGCGATCTCGATCTCGTTCGCCGTGATCAGACGACCGCGCACCAGGTTGATCAGATGGCGCGCGAGCAGGTCTTCGGCGAGGAGGAGTTCACCCGGGCGGCGCTCGAAGCGCCGTAGGTCCACGCGATTGCCCTCGAAGGTCATGCGCCCCTCGTTCAGCCCACCGATCTTGCGGATCGGTACGAAGAGGTCGCGCCCCTCGATGCGAATGACCGCCCCGACGACGGGGGGGTGCGAGCTGTCACCGAGACGCGCGACCAGGTCCTGGACGCGACCGATCCGGCCGCCGTCCGAATCGAAGATCGGTCGGTGCAAGAACGTGGAGAGGTGGAGAATTTCAGTCATGTGATGCCTTTACAAGTCATCCAAGGCTACCGCTTCAGGGCCCGGTCTCTTCCGACAACCTTGGTGACCTCTCGGCGAACGACGTGCGAACGAAGGCGACGCTCAGCGCAACGTGGGCTTGAATCGCGCGAGTACGTCGGCCACGAACGTGACGTCGTCGTCGTTGACTCCCGCGTGCGTGACGAAGCGAGCCCGACGCGGCCCGATCGTGCCTCCGTCCACTCCCAGCGACGCCAGCTCATGGACGAGCTGGCGAGCTTGCGGATGGTTGAAGGCCACGATGTTCGTGCGACACGTCGACGGGTCGTAGGCGGCCTCGGGAAACGTTGTCGCGAAAAGTTCGGCGAGAGCGCGCGCGCGAGCGTGGTCGTCGGCCAGTCGATCGACCATCTCATCGAGCGCGACGAGTCCGGCCGCCGCGAGAAAGCCGGCTTGGCGCATCGCGCCACCGAGGCGCTTGCGCTCGACGCGTCCGCGCTCGATCAGGCCGGCCGGACCGGCGAGGAGTGAGCCGGCCGGTGCGCAAAGACCCTTCGAGAGACACGTCATCACCGTGGTCGCCGGTGCGGCGTACTGCGCGGCCGTCGTGCCCGTCGCCACCACCGCGTTGAAGAGTCGCGCGCCGTCGAGGTGCACGGGGCGCCCACCAATCGCTCGGGCGAGGGCGGCGATGTCTGCGACGTCGAGGGGTGTGCCGCCCGAGGGCATGTGCGTGTTCTCAAGCGCGACCATCGCCACGTGCGGTTGATGATCTTCCTCGGCCTCGATGATGTCCAGCACGTCGCGCAGGGCCAACGCACCGTCCGTGTCGTCAACCGCCGCAAATTGGATCGATGAATTGCGCGCCGCGGCGCCCATCTCGAAACTGACCACGTGTTGGCCTCGACCGGCGATGACGAGATCACCGGGGTTCGTGAGGATCCGAACGGCGATCTGGTTGCCCATGACGCCCGAGGGTACGAAGACCGCCGCCTCCTTGCCGACCAGTGCGGCGAAGCGATCCTCCAACGCGCGTATCGTCGGATCTTCGTTGTACCCGTCGTCACCGACGACGGCGACCGACATCGCGTCACGCATCGCCTGGGTCGGTTGGGTCACGGTGTCACTGCGCAAATCCACTCTTCGAGTCATGGTCAGAGGCTATCGGTCGACTTCTACACTGTCCCAATGAACGAAGACCGGATGCAGCGACTCAACGAGGGCGACGACGTCAACAAGCAACTCGGCGTCGAAGTCGTGCTCCTCACGCCGGACAAGGTCGTCTTGCAGGTCGAAGTCGGTCCAAAGGTTCATCAGCCCTACGGCATCTTGCACGGCGGAGTTTCGGCGCTGATGGCCGAGGGCGCCGCGTCGATCGGGGGCGCGATAAGCGTCGGGCCTGACGAGATCGTCGTGGGGACCGAACTCAACTGCTCGCACCTTCGATCGATGAGCAGCGGGACGTTGACCGCGACCGCGACTCCGGTGCGCAAGGGACGAACGGTCCACGTCTGGGCGGTCGATCTCACCGACGAAACGGGCCGATTGATTTGCGTCGCGCGTTGCACCTTGCAAGTACTGAAGGCACCCGCGGCGCCGAGTGCCTGAGACCTAGACTTGCCGAAGGCATTCCAGCGGAGGAGCTGACCAATGGGCGTTCGCTTTAAGGGTTGGGGCATCGCCCTACCGGATCGAGTTGTCACGAACGACGAGCTCTCCCAGACGCTCGACACCTCCGACGAGTGGATCACCGAACGCACCGGCATCCGTGAACGACGAATCGGCGGCTCGTCCGTCTCGCTCGGCGTCATCGCCGGGCGAAACGCCATCGAAGACGCCGGCCTGCTGGTGGGTGACATCGACTTCCTCGTGTTCGCCACCACGACGCCGGACCGGATCTGCCCGGCGTCGGCACCGATGGTCGCCAACGAACTCGGCTTGAACTGTGCGGCCATGGACGTGAACGCCGCCTGCAGCGGATTCATGTACGCCGTTCGCACCGCCCAGGGACTGCTCGAGACGGGCAGCCGACGAATACTGGTGATCGGTTCGGAGAATCTCTCGCGCTGGGTTGA
>CALGFJ010000129.1 GCA_937881055.1 uncultured Acidimicrobiaceae bacterium
CTGCGGTTGCGCCGGGGAGTCCGAATCACCCACGGAGATCTACAAAATGACCGCCGCACCGACGATGGCGGTGAACTGAGAATGCGGATAATTGCACGTCGACTCGCGCTTTATGCGCTGACCTTCTGGGTGGCCATCACGGTCAATTTCTTGTTGCCGCACTTCATGCCCGGCAATCCGCTTCAAACGATGATTGGAAAGTTGCAAACTGAGGTCACGCCGCAAGAGATCCGAGCGATCATTCTCTCTCTAGGTGGTGGTCTCAAAGGCAGCCTGATGTCGCAGTACTTCACCTACATCGGGCAACTCCTCCACGGCAATCTCGGGGTCTCGATCACGCAATCGGCAACGGTGAGCTCAATTCTCATATCCCACGTGCCGTGGACGATCGGTCTCATCGGTGTCTCCACAGTCATCAGCTTTTTGGTGGGCACGATTAGCGGTGCGTTGCTGGGCTGGACGCGCGGGTCGCGACTGGACTCGCTGATTCCGACGGCGACTTTCTTTCAAGCGGTTCCGTATTTCTTTTTGGCGACCGTGGTGCTCCTGGTATTTGGGAGCAACCTGCACTGGTTCCCGGTCCTTGGCGCTTACAGCCAGAACCTCATACCGGGTTGGCACTGGCCGTTCGTGGCGAGTCTGCTGCGCTACGGCGAGCTCCCAATCCTCTCGATCGTTCTCAGTTCCGTCGCCGGTTGGATGCTCGGAATGCGCAACATGATGATCACGATGGTGGCTGAGGATTTCGTGCTCATGGCGATCGCCATGGGACTGCCCAAACGCAAAGTAATCTGGGCGGCCGCTCGAAACGCGGTGTTGCCGAGTATTGCGAATCTCTCGTTGGCGATCGGCCTCGTCGTCTCCGGGGCGTTGCTCGTGGAACTGGTCTTCAACTATCCCGGTGTCGGAGACCTGTTGTTGAACGCAATCCAGAGCCAGGATTATCCGCTAATTCAGGGCATCTTCTTGTGCATCACGTTGACCGTATTGGCGGCGAACCTCTTGGCCGACCTCGTCTATCTATGGCTCGACCCTCGAACGAGGACTGAAGTGGCGCCATGAAATCACTGCGCATACCTCGTTCGCCCAAGGTCATTCTGGGATTGGGCATTCTTGGCTTCTTCGTAATTCTTATGATTATCGGGCCCTACATCGCGCCCTACAGCCCCGACAACACTGCCTTCGCGGCGAACCTCACCCCTTCGGCGCACCACTGGTTCGGCACGACCAGTCTCGGCCAAGACATCTTTTCTCAGACGCTCGTGGGTGCGCGAGCGACGATGGTCGTGGCACTCGTGGCGGGGGGCGTCGCCACGTTGTTGTCAATCATCGTCGGTATTTCGGCGGGTTACATCGGAGGATTCACCGACGACGGTCTTACGTTGACGTCCAACGTCTTTCTCGCATTGCCCGGGCTTCCCCTTCTCATCGTGATCGATAGTTATCTGCCGGTGGATGATCGATCGAATTCGCTCGTCATCGGGTTCGTCATCGCGCTGACCGGGTGGGCGTGGGGAGCTCGCGTGCTACGGGCGCAAACCATGTCGCTGCGCAACCGAGATTTCGTCGAATCCTCACGAATCATTGGAGAAAAGCGCCTTCGGATCATGTTCTCCGAGATCGCGCCCAATCTCTTGCCGATTTTGGCCTCGTCATTACTGTTCACGATCCTCTACTCCATCGGCGCCTACGTCACATTGGCGTACATCGGTCTCACGAGTACTGCCGTGTGGAACTGGGGCACGATGCTCTTCTGGGCGCAGGCCAATAACGCCCCGCTTTCCGGAGAGTGGTACTGGTTCGTGCCGCCGGGCATTTGCATTGCATTGGTGGGTACCAGCTTGGCCCTTTTGAACTTTGGCATCGACGAGTTCATCAACCCGCGACTGCGCGCCGGTGGTCTGAGCGGTCGCCAACGTCGTCGTTTGGGTATGCCACGTCGCCAGCGTCTCGGTCTCACGCCGGTCGTGCGCTCCGTCACGACCGCACCTCGACTCACCACGCCGACACAGAATCAGGTGACCTCATGACGACCGATTCGAAGGGAGTTGACGCCGTGGTTGCGAACGAAGTGCCGCCCTTGACACTCCCGACGACGACGTACGGTCCGATCGCGGCGACCTCGCATGGTGACGCCGCAATGGGCGAGCGCATTCTCGACGTGCGCAACTTCAGCGTTGACTACGGGTGGGGCGAGAATGCGGTGCGCGCCGTCGATGATGTCGACGTCCACCTCAATCGTTCCAAGGTCCTCGGTATCGCCGGCGAAAGTGGGAGCGGAAAATCGACGTTGGTCTACGCCATTACCAGGCTCCTTCGAGCCCCGGGCGTGATCAAGGGTGGAGAGGCTCGCTTCAATCTCGGATCTGACGATGAAGGCGAGCACGTGATCGATCTCGTGAACGCGAGCGAGCGCGAACTTCGCAGCGTCCGGTGGTCCAGCATTTCCATCGTGCTCCAGAGCGCCCTGAGCGCCCTGAATCCCGTCGTGCGCGTGGGTGCACAGTTCGAGCAGGTCCTCAAATCACATCGAAAGGACATGTCGAAGCAACAACGACGGGCGCGCGCCGCAGAGTTGCTGGCAATGGTCGGACTTGAAGAGAATCGCCTGGATCGTTATCCGCACGAACTCTCGGGCGGCCAACGACAGCGCATCATGATCGCGCTCGCGCTCACCCTGGATCCCCAACTCGTCATCATGGACGAGCCGACCACCGCCCTCGACGTGGTCACCCAACGAGAAATCATCTCAGAGTTGTTCGAACTTCGCTCGCAGTTCGGCTTCGCGATGATTTTCATCACGCACGACCTCTCGCTGCTCACCGAGTTGGCGGACGAAATCGTCGTCATGTACGCCGGCGCCTTGGTGGAGCGCGCGACGGCGAGAGATCTGTACGAGGCACCTCGACACCCCTACACCTTGGGACTCTTGAATTCATTTCCTCCGATGCACGGCGAGCACACGGAACTTTCGGGTATTCCCGGTTCTCCACCAGATCTCGCACACTTGCCGACCGGCTGCAGTTTCCACCCCCGTTGCCAATTCGCCATGGCCCGATGCGCGAACGAGAGGCCACCGCTCGTCGAGATCGAAGGTTCCAGTCGATCGGTCGCCTGTTGGTTGCACGTCGGCGACACCGGGGCGGCGGTCCCCGTTGAGTTGAATCGCGTCGCTGCCTCGAACGCTTCGCCATCGGAACCTGTGACGGAGGTGTCGTCATGACTGATGAGATGACGACGTCGGTGCAGCTCGCCGCGCGACACCTCACGCGGCATTTCTCGGTGCGCACGCCGGGAAAACTCCTCGCCGCCAAGCGCGTCGTGCGCGCGGTCGAAGACGTCAGTCTCGATTTGGTTGGGGGCCAAGTCCTCGCCGTCGTGGGCGAGAGCGGTTCCGGCAAATCGGTCCTCGCGCGGATGTTGGCGCGCATCGTGACGCCGACCTCGGGCG
>CALGFJ010000130.1 GCA_937881055.1 uncultured Acidimicrobiaceae bacterium
CAGAAACGACAAGGACGACCGATGGCGACAACTCGCAACGCACGAGCCCACTGGGAGGGCTCCCTTCTCGAAGGCCAAGGAACGGTCGAACTGACCTCCAGTGGTATCGGCACGTACCCGATCACGTGGGCCTCCAGGGCCGAATCGGCCGACGGTCGCACGAGTCCCGAAGAGCTCATCGCCGCGGCCCACGCGTCGTGCTTCTCGATGGCGCTCTCGAACGGCCTGGCGAAGTCGGGCAATCCGGCTATCTCGCTCAACACGTCGGTCGAGGTCGACTTCCAGCCCGGCGTCGGGATCACCGAGATCCGCATCACGCTCTCGGGCGAAGCCGAGAACCTCGACGCCGCGGGCTTCGAAGCAGCGGCCGAAGACGCCAAGGCCAACTGCCCGGTCTCCAAGGCCCTCGCCGCGGTGCCGATCACGTTGCGCGTCGTCTAGAGAATCCTTTTCGAGACCAATGAGTGGGAGTCATGACGAAGGGAACGCCACGCACTCCGACTCGCCAACGTCCGCGTCATTGAAGGTCACACGACGCGCGGGCGGCTACAGCGCGCAACTCTTCATCGCGCAGTTCCTCGGTCTCGTCGGCATCGTCCTCTACAACTGGTGGGTCTGGGTGGTCGTCGCAACCAACTTGCTCACGAACACCGATGCGTTCTTCAGTGACTTAGAGGCGACTGGTCGCCCCGACGCGTCGCTCCTTTCGCACTTCGACCTCGCGGCGGGCATCGTGATGTTCGTCGCCTTCGTGGTGCGCGGCCCCTGGGGACCCGAGGGCAAGCGCACAGAGTGGCGCTGGCTGGTGCTCTTTTCGATCGCGGGCGCGGTCGGCGGACACTACGCCTACGCCTGTCCGGAAGGACTCAGCGCGACGTGTCGTAGCGATGAATGGCACCTGCGACTTCCGCTGCACCATTACGTGCACGTCTTTTCCGGCATCATCGAGTTCGCGGCCATCTCGATCGCCGTCTATCTCGCGTGGAAACGGACGCGCGAGCACACCGATTGGGTCGCGCGCTCCATCAAGGCAATCGCCGTCGCCATGTTGATCGGCTATCCGCTGCTCGGCATCGCGTACCTGACGGACCGCTTCGGCGCCTTCGTCGAGCCGATCTTCTTCGTCAGCTTCTCGATCATGGTGGCGATCGAACTGTTGGAACCGAAACGCCGTTCGGTGAACACCGACGGCGTAGTTAGCTGATCGCGGGCGCGATCTCAGGAATCTCATCGACGAGGTCGACCAATTCCAGCTTCTCGGCCGTGCCCGTCGTGTACGCGACGGCGGCCGCTATGAGCAGTAACGACGCCGACGCGACGAGGGCGATGTCGAGTCCGTGGGTCAACGCCCCGTAGGCGGCGTTGACGACCCTCTTGATGGTGAGGGCAAACGCTTTCCGGGTGGCCGGATTGAGCCCCGCCTCCGCCGCAGCGGTCTGTCCCGTCGTGACGGCGGTGATGATCTCGTGACGGAAGGCCGCCGGGATGCCTATTTGAATCAGCCGCGCGGTCAAATTGACCGTGAGTTGCCCGTTCACGATCGAACCCAGGATCGCGACGCCGGCGACGGCGCCCAATTCGCGACTCGTGTTGACCGCCGATGAGGCCATGCCGGAGTTCGCGGCGGGAAGGCTGGAGAGCGCGGTCGCGTTCACCGGAACGATGACGATGCCAAAGCCGATGCCGGCGAGTCCCATCGTCCAACCGAGCGTCGTGAGATCGACGCCGGGACCGATGACCGCGAAGGTCAGGATCACCCCCAGGCCGGCCAGGAGACAGCCGACGGTCATCGGAACACGTGAGCCGACGCGCCCAACCCAACGACCGGTGAAGAGCGACGCCACGACGATGCCGCCGAGCAGGGGCAAGAAGTCCGTCGCCAAGCCGTACGGACTGACCGAGACGACGACTTCCAAATACAACGCCACGAAGAAGAAGATCGAGAAGATCGAGAAGTAGCTCGCGAAGGCGATGAACGCCGAACCGGTGAAGGACTTGCGCCGGAAGAATCCCATCTCGAGCATCGGGCTCTTCGCGCCTTTTTCGGCGAGGTAGAAGATCGG
>CALGFJ010000131.1 GCA_937881055.1 uncultured Acidimicrobiaceae bacterium
CCGAAGGCGTTGACGTCGATCATGTCAGGCAGGACCGTCGTCGTGATACCGAATCCAGCGAGGTAGCTCGTCAATGCGGTGACGTTCTGTTGCGATTGGCCGTACTGCGCGGCGAACTGACTCACCGTGAGGAAGCTCTGCAGGCCGCTCTCCACTTGATTCTGGAGTTGATACGCGTTGTTCTCATCCAATATGAACGAGACCTCTTCGGCCGTGCCAGCCGGCGTAGGGCCAAAGGGAACTGCGCCCGAAACGTTTGCGGGACTGATTCCACCGGCCACGTTCACCGGGGTGTTGTCCCCAGAGCCACTCGCCGACGCATTCAAAGTGAGCACTGGCGACAACGCCAGCGTCATCGCTGCGAGCGCGATGCCGGTGCGCAATCCAATATGAATTCTTCTCATTTATTCCCCCATGAATAAGCGAATGGCGAGCGGTTCGCCAACCTCGTTCTCGCCCTTGCCAACCCGCCAAAGTCGAATTGAGGAGAGTGTAGCGAGGCGCCAGGGGGCGTGCCGGTAATTGGAGTCGATGATCAAAAGTGAATGGAGCGCCGTTGAGTTTTTATTCACACGGGACCGTACGTCACGCGGCCGATGCTGATCTCGACCTAAGCGCGGACTATAAACACCTTTCCAGGCGCCAAACGACCGATGCATATTGCGCTCGATTTTGACGAAGTAATAGCCATCGACGGTTCGGTATTTCGTCCGAAGATCGTGGTCAATACCGACGACGAGCGCTCCGGAACGACATCACCCTTCGAGTCGATGACTATATGGCGAGCAGAATCCGAAAGGATTAGCGCTAGTGAACCTCGGGAATTGACTGAGCGAACGCGAAAATGTTGTCGGGATCGTACGTGTTCTTGATCGAAACCAATCGTTCGAGGTTCGAACCGTAATACGCACTCTGCCAGTTCTCGAGCGTGGGGTCGATGTAGTTCTGATACGCGCCCGTCGACGGATCGAACACATTGGCCCCGAGCCAGGCGAGCCACCGTGCACCGGCCGCGGTCTCTGACGCCGACGTATAACTCGACCAGGAGTACGTCGCTTGGATGCACGCGAGCTTGTCGCGATGCACGAAGGCGGTCGCGTCGCTCGCGACCCGATTGATCGCGCCACCGTAGGCGTCGAAGGCGAGACCGCCCCCGAGCGTCGGGGCGTGCGCGTGGAGGTTCTCGACGGCGCCGATGTACGCCGCGACCGCCGCGTCGTTCATCGGGGCGTCCACGTAACTCGACTTGGCGGAGTACGCCTCGCGACTGAGCCGGCCCGCCGGGTTCTGCGTCGTCAGATGGCACGCCGCGATCGAGAGGCCCGAGCAACCCGCTTCGATCTCCATGGCGCTCAGGTAACTGTTCGAGCCGTTGAATGAAGACGTCGGGGCCGATCCGATCATCGACTTCAGCGGAGCGAGCACGCTCGCGAGTTCACTCGGCGTGCCGCAGTACACGCCGGAGATTTGGGGAAGGTAACCGTACGTTCCCTGGGAGAGCAACTGGCAGTTCGACCAGAGTTCGTCCGGCGCGGTATTGATCCAGAGTCCCCACGCGCTCACCATCTCTGACGCGGCGGCCCAGGGATATTGAAGGGTGAAGAGGGTTACCACGGGCATCGGGTGCACGTTGAATACGAAGGACGTCACGACGCCGAAATTTCCCCCGCCGCCGCCGCGACAGGCCCAGTAGAGGTCGCTGTTCGTGCTCTCGTCCGCCGTGACGATGCGCGCGTCGGACGTCACGACGGTCAACGATTGGATGTTGTCGCTAGTGAGTCCGAACTTGCGACCAAAGACGCCGATCCCCCCTCCGAGGGCGAGCCCCGCGATCCCGACGCTCGGGCACGATCCACCGGGCAGCAGTCGGTCGGCGCGGCCGATCACGTTGTAGACGTCGATCAATCGCGCACCGGCCCCGACGCGGGCCGTGTTGGCGACTGTGTCAACGCTTATTGACGCCATTCGACTGACGTCGATCACCAGGCCGTCGCTGTTCGAATAGGCGCCGTAACTGTGACCTCCGGAACGCGCGGCGATCGGCACGGCGTGCGACGTCGCGAAATCGAGACATCGTGCCACGTCGGCGGGCGTTGCGCAGTAGGCGATGGCTCGCGGATGAAGATCGACGAACTTTGAGTTGTAGAGCAGACGGTCGATGGCGTATCGGGGATTGGACGGCAGCACCAGGGAGCCGTTGAGCGAAGCGCCGAGTTGTGCCCACGACGACGCCGCAGCCGGACCGGTCGTCGTGGTCGTCGACGGATGCGTCGACGTCGACGTCGACGTGTTCTCGTCTTCGAGATAGACGGCTCCCGCGACTGCCGCGCCGGCGAGCAAC
>CALGFJ010000132.1 GCA_937881055.1 uncultured Acidimicrobiaceae bacterium
ACGCACCCGCGAAGTTCGCGCATCAGGATGCAGCCGAGGTACGCGGCGTGCACCGGGTTCGCCGGCACCTCGTACTGCTTGTACCCGTCGAGAAGTTGGTGATGGCCGCTCTCGACCTCGGCCGCGACCTTGTGGGCCGCGGCGGCGAAGCGCGCGAGTACCTCGACGTCCACGGCGCCGAACGTGCGATCGGCGAACGCGTAGGCCGCGTCCACGTAGTCGGCCGCGACCTCGACCGGATCGGCTTTCTCCTTGGCGAGCGTCCACATCCGTTCGAACGCGCGGGGATGGAAGAAGGTGAACGCGTCGATGATCACGTCGACGTCGACGTTGCCGAGGGTGCCACCTCGACCGAGCCCGTAGTACTCGAAGCTATTGAGCCCCCGCTCCTTCGCGCGGGCTCGGGTGCCGGGGTCGAAATAGAACGACATGCCCAGGACCTGGATCGGGTCCGCGGTCACGTCCGCGAGTTCCAAAGAGTTCATGGCGCGAACCTTATGCCGAGCCCGCGACCCCTCATCACTCCTCCACCGTGCGCCGGTCTCGCAGGACCCGCAGTTCGATCTTCGTACCCACGTCGGTCGCGACGAAGCGCGACGATCCGCCGTGGCGCTCGACGATTTCGGCCACGATCGCCAGTCCCAATCCGGTTCCACCGGAGTGGCGCGCGCGCGCCGGGTCCGAACGAACGAAGCGCTCGAAGAACCGACCGCTCTGGCTGACGTCGACGCCGTCGCCGTCATCGGCCACGGTGACCACGGCCTCGGCCCCTTCGTAGTGCGAGTCGAACCGCAGCTCTTCGGTGGCGTAGCGCGTCGCGTTGTCGACGACGTTGCGGATCATTCGCTTCAACATCGCCGGGTCGCCAGTGACGCGCGTCGGGCGCACCTTCGTCGTATCCACGCTCAATTCGCTGAGCAGGCGCACGCGATTACCCTCTTCGAGGAGTAGATCGTCGAGGTCGACGTCGACACTCTGGATCTCGGCGCGATGTTCGTCGTGGCGCGCGAGCCACGCGAGGTCGTCGATCAGCGTTTCGAGTCGACGACCCTCGCGCATGACGACCTCGCCCACTTCATCCCAATCCGCGCGATCGGGATCCCGGGCGGCGCGTTCGGTGGTCGCAAGCAGCGTGGTGAGCGGACTTCGTAACTCGTGACTGGCGTTAGAGACGAACTCCTGCTCGAACTGCGAGGACGCTTCGAGGCGGTCCAACATGGCGTTCACGGTTCGGGCCATGTGTGCAATCTCGTCGTTCCCCCCCGTCGGGGGCACGCGTTGGGAGAGGTCCGATGCCGCGATGGCGTCAACGCGGCGTCGAATCGACTCCACCGGCGCGAGCGCCAAGCCCATCCCGATCCAGATGAGGCCCGCAGTCAGCAAGAGGAGCAGCGGAAAGGAAATCACGAGACTGGTCATCAGCACGTCCACGCTGTGATCGATGTCTTTGCCGTAGATGAAACCGAATATCAGACCGGGTCCGCGCCTGGTGGAGATCGTCGC
>CALGFJ010000133.1 GCA_937881055.1 uncultured Acidimicrobiaceae bacterium
CCGAGCCGATTTCTGGAGAGTTACCCGCACGAACTTTCGGGAGGGCAGTTGCAGCGGGTCTCGATCGCGCGCGCATTGTGTATTCAACCCAAGGTGTTGCTCGCCGATGAACCAATCTCGATGCTGGACGTCTCGGTGCGACTCGGGGTGTTGAATCTCCTGCGCGGACTGTGCGACGACGATCGGCTCGCCATCCTTTACATCACGCACGATATTGCCTCAGCGCGCTATATCGCGGACTCGATCATCGTGATGTACGCCGGACAAGTCGTCGAACAGTCTCGTGGCACGACTCTCGTCGACGAGCCAACCCACCCGTACACTCAGTTGCTCATCGCGTCGGTACCCGATCCGTCGGACCCGACGAGGGACACGCCGCCAACGGGCGATCACGCCCAGACGGAGGTCGCCGAGAAGGGATGCCGGTTCAGTCCGCGCTGCCCTCACGTGATGGACCGGTGTCGCGAAGAAGAGCCGCCGGCCTTCTTCGTGGGCGAGAACCACACCTCGAAATGTTGGCTCTACGCCGACCACCAGGCCGAAGTCGAAGTGGCGCTACCGACGCGCCGGAAGGAGGGGGAGAACGCGACGAAATGACCCACTTCGAATAGAGAGCCGCGAGAACACCGAAAAGGGCGTTCTTTCGGTACGCAGTACCGCGAAGGTCCAACCGGCCTCGCGTTTGTTAAGTAGGGACCCACACGGTTCAGACAAAACGTCGGCGAAGGCCGGCTGGACACTATCAATATAAAGGAAAAATATGTTTAAAAGAGCTGTCGTTGTCTTCACGACAATGTCGTGTTTGACACTAGGCATTGTCATGAGCGCGGGCCTCACTGCCGCTTCGGGAGCGAATTCCACTTTGACATTGGAGAACAACACCGGTGTGACTTTCACCGATAACTTCAATCCATTGGACTCGGGCTCGTTCGCGACGCAGATGAGTGTTCGTTCGCTCGTTTATGAGCCACTATTCGAGTTCAACTCGCTCAAAGCGGGTCAATCGTATCCGTGGCTCGCCACGAAGTACGCATGGTCCAACAGTGGCAAGACCCTGACCTTCACTATTCGCACAGGTGTGAAGTGGAGTGACGGAACGGCCTTCGGTCCTGCTGACGTGGCCGCCACGTTCAACCTCGTGAGCTCGACTCCCGCGGCGAACATCTGGGGACTTCCGGCGTTGTCAAGTCCGGCGACGGTATCGGGTAACACCGTGGTGTTGAATTACGCGACACCCGAGTACTCGAACATCGTGGGAATCGCCGGTACGCAGTTGATGTTGCCCGCGAACTTTGGAACGGTGAACTCACCTGCCGCAACGGCAGCGGTGACCAATCCGATCGGTACTGGTCCGTACACGGTGTCGAACTACAGTTCCACGCTCGTCAGCTACAAGGCCAACTCGAACTACTGGGGTGGCACGCCTGCGGCGGCCCAGATCAACGTTCCGTCGTACGCGTCCAACACTGACGCCGCGACCGCGCTGACGAGTGGTCAGCTGGATTGGGCCGGAAACGACATTGCGAACGTTAACAAGATTTTCGTGAACGTTAACAAGGCGACAAACCACATCTACTTTGCCCCGGGCTCAACTGTGACGTTGGAGTTCAACGTCACCAAGTGGCCACTCAACAATGTCGCTGTTCGCCAAGCCATTAGTGCCGGTGTGAACCGCAGTGCGTTGAGCATCAAGGGTGAGACTGGTTATGAAGCACCGGCGACATCGCTGAGTGCACTCATCCTGCCCAGCCAGGCAGGGTACCTTGGTTCGCAGTACAAGAACGACATCAAGGCTACGAATCAGCCCAAGACGGTGAAGTCGATTTTGACCAAGGCCGGGTTCAAGAAGAACCACCAGGGTTACTACGCGTTGAAGGGCAAGGTAATCAAGTTCGCACTTGAGGACCCGATTGCCTACTCCGACTACTACGCCGACATCCAGCTCGTATCTTCAGAGCTGAAGTCTGAAGGCATTGACGCGACAGTTAATGGCGTCCAGGCGTCGCAGTGGTACACCGACTCCGCCAACGGTAACTTCGACTCGATCATCCACTGGGGCAATGGTGGTACCGACCCGTACACCCAATTCGACAACTGGCTCGACTACAACAACTCAGCTCCGATTGGCAAGTCAGCCTCCGCTGACTACGGCCGTTACCACAACAGCCAAGTTCAGTCACTGCTGTCGACGTTGTCTGGGACCGACCCGTCGAACACGGCTGCCGTGAAGGCGGCGACGATGCCACTCGAGAAGATCGAAGCGACCACGTTGCCCGTCGTGCCACTGTTGTACGGCGCTGACTGGGACGAGTACAGCACGGCGAACTTCACCGGTTTCGTGACGGCGAGTAACCCGTACATGGACCCATCGCCAAGCGACCCTGAGTTGCCGTACATCTTGATGCAACTCAAGGCGGGCTAACAATCACCTCTGCGCGCGGGCTAGGAGTTCTCCAACCCTGCTAGCCCGTGCGTAGAGGGAACACCAGATTACGCGTGACCGCGCCGATTTTCCTATCAGCGCGGTCACGCGCAGTCACCATCCGCTGAAACTCGTCTAATTACTATCAGGAGACATCCTCACCATGAGCACTACCAGTCCCGAAAAGGACAGCCCAACTCGCTCTTTCCCTCCCGATTTCCTCTGGGGAACCGCCACCGCCTCGTATCAGATCGAAGGCGCCGTCAACGTTGACGGCCGTGGGCCTTCCATTTGGGACACCTTCAGTCACCGTGCTGGCGAGGTCTGGAATGGCGACACCGGCGACATCGCGTGTGACCACTATCACCGGATTGAAGAAGATCTCGATCTCATGAAGACGCTCGGCGTCGGCTCGTACCGTTTCTCGGTCGCGTGGCCCCGGGTGCAGCCCGACGGCAAGGGTCCCGCCAATCAGGCCGGTCTGGACTTCTATCGTCGACTCGTCGACGGACTGTTGGCCCGAAACATCGAACCGACATTAACGCTGTATCACTGGGACCTGCCCCAGCCCCTCGAAGACGAGGGCGGCTGGTGCGCGCGTGACACGTCGGAACGATTTGGCGAATACGTGGACATCGTCGCGCGCGCATTGGGAGACTCCGTCGAACGTTGGATCACCCTGAATGAACCCTGGTGTTCGGCGTGGCTCGGTTACGGCGCGGGCCGTCACGCTCCGGGCATCAGCGACATCGGTAAGGCGATCGCGGCGACCCATCACTTGCTGCTGGCGCACGGCACGGCGCTGCCGATCGTGCGATCGGCAATTCCCAACGCCAAAGTCGGCATCACCCTCAACTTGGGTGTCTCACGTCCCGGCACGACGCACGAGCTCGACCTCGCGGCCGCTCATCGGGCTGACGGCAACCTCAATCGGCTCTTCCTCGATCCCGTATTCCGGGGTCACTATCCCGAGGACATGGTCGAGCACTACAAGGCCAACGCGCCCGGATTCACCGTCGTACGTGATGGCGATATGGAGATCATCTCCCAACCGCTGGACTTCCTCGGGGTCAACTACTACTTCCCGGGCACCATCATGGACTCGACACGCGTCAAGGAGGCCCGCGCGGCGGGATACGGCGTGCCCATCGGCGAGCAGTTCCCCGACCTCCGGGTGCTCTCGCTCGAGACGCCCGGCACCGACACCACGTCGATGGGCTGGGAAGTGGATGCGTCGGGACTCACCGAGCTACTCGTTCGAGTGAAGAACGACTACACCGAACTGCCGATTTACATCACCGAGAATGGCGCGGCCTTCGACGACTACGTCGACCCCAACGGTCACGTCCTCGATCACGACCGCGTGTCGTACTTAGAAGAACACATCTCGGCGGTGCACGACGCCATTGGAACCGGCGTCAACGTTCAGGGCTACTTCGTGTGGAGTCTGCTTGACAACTTTGAATGGGCGTACGGCTACTCGCGGAGATTTGGAATCGTGTGGGTCGACTTTCCCACCGGCACCCGACTGCCCAAGGCGAGTTTCTCCTGGTACGCCAACACGGTGGC
>CALGFJ010000134.1 GCA_937881055.1 uncultured Acidimicrobiaceae bacterium
ATCGACGTCAATGAGCAGATGGCTGACATCTTCGAAGAGACCGACTTCATCTTTGCCGCAACCAATCCCGACGTGGCCTTCGCGGCGGCCGGTCCCATGGCCACCAAAGTGGGCAACGTCGACATGGTCGCGGAGTATGGCTTCTCCAAAGCCATTGGCAACAACGGAGCGCTCACCATACCCGCCAACCTCACGGGAAATCCGGCCGTTTCCATTCCCGCGGGTCTCGTTGAAGGTCTGCCCGTAGGACTACAGGTCATCGGGCGCCACCACGAAGAACAGCTGTTGTTAGACCTCGCTCGTATCGTCGAGCGAGAACGTCCGTGGCCATTGGTCGCCCCGTCGGCCTAAATCTCAAGCGCCGCCCATTAATTCAGCAGCGGTCCCTTCGGTCACGTCGGTGTTGTTAAAGAAGGGATGGGGTGCGATCATTACGACCGGATCGAGCAGCAGACTGTTCGGGAACCGGCGTTGGCGATCGACACGGCTTCCAACGCCGCGGTCGTTAATCTCACGCGCAGCCTGGCCATCGACGACGCGCGCCTCGGCATTATTCGCAGAGGTAACGTGCTGTTGAAATGAATGCGACAAACCCACGTAAGGAACTGCTGGCCGTCGTCGGCGCCGACTCGGTGACGTTCTATCCAGACCACAATCCCGACGACCTTCACGACGAATCACTCCACCGCACTTACGTTGAACCCTTCGCCGTCGTGCGACCGAGCAGTACTGAAGAGGTATCGGCAATCGCGAAGATCGCGAGTCGACACGGCCTGGCGATGACGGCACGGGGTTCCGGTACCGGGCTCTCGGGCGGCGCGACACCAGTAGCGGGCGGGATTGTCATCAGCTTCGAGCGAATGAACCAGGTTCTGAGTGTGGACACCAACGATCATGTGGTAGTCGTTGGGCCCGGACTGACGTTACGCGAGTTGGGTGAGTATCTTCTGTCGTCCGGTCTTCGTTACCCCGTTTACCCGGGCGAACTCTCGGGATCGATTGGTGGCAATGTGAACACCAACGCGGGCGGGATGCGCGCCGTGCGACATGGCGTCACCCGTCAACACGTGTTAGGGCTCGAACTCGTGCTCGCCGACGGAACGGTGCTGCGTACCGGCGGTCGGACCGTTAAGTCCTCGTCTGGCTACGACCTCACACAACTGGTCATCGGTAGCGAAGGAACACTCGCGCTGGTGACCGAAGTCACCTTGAAACTCTCACCGGCACTCGCGCACGCCGCGACATTGCTCGTGCCGTTCGCGTCACTCGACGCGATCACGCGCGTGGTGCCGCCGGTCGTGGCCTCAGGACTGCAGCCGTCGATGCTCGAGTACCTCGACGTGCGAACGATGTCAGCCGTCACAGCGGCTGCGTCACTGGAACTCGGAGTGGAAAGGACCGTCGCCGAGAGGGCATTGGCCTATTTGATCGTCGTCCTCGAGACGCGCACCGCGGAACAGTTAGACAGTGACGTGGTCGACCTCGGCACCATGCTCGAAGCAGCCGGTGCGCTGGACGTCTACGTGTTGCCCGAGCAAGCCGCGTCTCGACTCATCGAGGCCCGTGAACGGCTGTTTTGGGTGTCGAAAGCTTTTGGCGCCAAAGAGATCGTCGACATCGTCGTTCCGCGCTCGGCGGTGCCAAGGTTCCTCGAAGAGGTGGCTCGTATTGGCGCGCGGCACGCCACGTCCATCTCTGGTTGTGGTCACGTCGGCGACGGTAACATTCACCTCGCGGTGTTTCTACCTGACGACGACGAGCGCACGATTCTGATGCGTGAACTGTTCATCGAGGGTCTCGGACTTGGTGGACAGATTTCCGGCGAACACGGCATTGGTTGCGACAAACAGCAGCATTATTTGGCCCTCACCGATCCCGCCGTGCTGGAGCTTGAGCGAGGCATCAAGCGAGTGTTCGACCCACAGTCTCTCCTCAATCCGTTTCGATTGTTCGATGATCGAGTTGAGGAACACTTCTTCCTCGCGGAGTCACTGGACACGTAGTAACG
>CALGFJ010000135.1 GCA_937881055.1 uncultured Acidimicrobiaceae bacterium
CCCGCGACAAGCAAAATCTGAAAAATTACCATTGCCACGACCACAATCGCGGCGACGCCCGCGACCCAATGAATCAATAATGAGCTCATGTGGACATCGTCGTTAAACGCTTTTCATGAATACCGAGATCATGCGTTTGCTCGACACGGCATCGTCATTGCGATCGAAACGTTGATCGTCGCAAAAGCCACCAGTTCAGCCAAGGATGAACGCACGAATTCACGATGCATTCAACTCTCCAGGTCCGGGCATTTTCGGAAGGCCGCCCTTCGATTGTCCCACACCTGAGAGTGAACGCATCAACGCGTTCGCGTGTCAATCGTCGATGACTGTGGCCGTAAGTGCCCACGACTCTCCGCAACGTAGGCATGCGAGAACGTCGCTCTCGTGGGATCGTGAAACGCAGTCGCCTACGCGTCTCTCTTCACCATTCGCCACGCTCCGAGCGCGGTCCAACCGACGAGCCAGGCAATGATGACGCACACACCTACCGTGGCGCTTTCGGGAACGAGCTGGGACACTCCCCCACCGCCACCGCCACCGCCGAACCCGCGGGGCAGCCCCCCGGGTTCCAAATGTGCCATCGCGAGACCTACGAGACCACGCTGCGCGTTAATGAGGTGAGGAATCGCCGCGTGTGAGAAGAGAGGTGTGAGTATCACTTCCAGCACGATCATCAATACGACCGGAACGGTTCGCTGCCCCATGAGTGACGCGAGGCCGAGTCCCACGATGAAGCCGATGATCGCCTCGAGCTCGATCCATAAGCCGGTCTTGATCATCAGAGCGTTCGACGGATACAAGAATGTGCGTTCGTACGCCGAGTAATTTTCTTTGGCAACGAGTAGAGCGTCAGCCTTCAGTTTGGCGGGTGACAACTTCGAAAGTCCTGGAGTTCCAGGATACGGCCGCGCCTGTCCCCGACCATTGACGTAGCACGGCACACCGTTCGGTCCTTTGAACGGCAGGCCGCATATCGCTACCTTCGGGTGACTCTCCGCCCAATTGTTGAAACCTGAGGCGCTCAGGCCCGGAGGTACGGACACGCCCTGGTAGTCGAGCTTCGTGGGCGCCGCGAAGACACAAACGGCGCACACGATCGTGAATCCAACGGCGACCAATGGGATGATGATCGCGAGTCCGGCCGGGATTCGCGCGAAATAGAGCGCGAGACGCGATCGGCCGGTGATAACCATATGTCGAAACATGCCATCGGTGAGGTCGACCGAACCGGCGGTGCAACCCAGTGTCGCGGCGACGATGAATCCGAAGACGAACATGATGCCGACGACGAGCGTGGTGAAGATGTCGTAACCACCGGCGGGGCCATACGACTTGGGCGCCACGGCGTGGGCGATCAATCGAACGGTCAGAAATATGGTCGGTATGCCGATGTTCACGACGATTAAGGCGGCCATGAGGCCTCGCCGCTTTCGAAGTTCCATGATGCGAGTTCTGATCATCGCGCCGTTGGGGATCCACGACCCGCGGTTGTCACTCGGAACGCCGTTGGCGAGCGCGGCTACAGAAACCGCGGGGTCATTCGAAACTGTCGTCATTCGCTGTCTCCCAAACGACTGGTCACTTGCAAGAACCACGACTCCAGCGACACCTGCAACTCTTCGAGTCGGTACACGGAAATCCCGTCTTCGACGAGAAGCCGATTGATTTCGGCGATAGCGTCGCGGCCGGCGCCGGATGGGAGATGTATCGAGAGCCCCGTTGTCTCAACGTCGATCTTCTCCCCCAACGTCGTGGCGGCCAGAATCGTCCGGGCTCGTTCGGGTGACGAGCAATCGACGTGCACCTCCATCGCCGCGCCGGCGAGTAGTTCGGCTATCGGACCCTGACGGATGACCTTGCCGTTGTCCACGATGGCGACCGCGTCGCAGGTCCGTTCAACTTCATCCAAGAGGTGCGACGAAAGCATGACCGTGCGTCCTTCGGCCACCAGCGAGAGGATCATGTCGCGCATCTCGTGCATGCCCGCGGGGTCGAGTCCGTTCATCGGTTCGTCGAGGATCAACAGCTGGGGGTCTCCGAGCAGGCACGCGGCGACGCCGAGTCGCTGGCGCATGCCCATTGAGTACTTGGAGACACGGTCATCGGCTCGCTGGGTCATCCCCACGCGCTCCAGAGACGATGCGATGCGCCCGCGTGCTTCGCGTTCGCGCGCCGCCGCCAATATCTCCAGATTCTGGCGACCACTCAGATGACCATGGAATCGAGGTTCGTCAACGATGGCACCTACCCTCGCCAGCGCCCGGTCCCGATGTCGGGGTACCGGCACACCGAGCAGCGACATGGTGCCCGCGTCGGCGTGCGTCAAACCGAGCAGTACACGGATGAGGGTCGTTTTTCCCGCACCGTTCGGACCCAAGTACCCGAACGCGCAACCACGCGGAACGAGTAGCTCGACGTCGTTGACCGCCACGTTGTCACCGAAGCGCTTGGTCAGGCCGTGCGTTTCGACGGCCCACGAGCCCTTCACGGAATCCGAACGAGACATCTCGTCGATCGTCAGCGCGCTCATCTCGACATCTCCCTTTTGAGGTATGCGACCTCTTCGCAGATTAAGTGAGTGCGCGGCCACACACCATAGGGGAAAACCCTTGCGAGCCCAGGGTTGCGCTGGATACTCCGGCCGAGAGTCCATCGAACGTCTGATTCAAATGGTGCACCAATCGAAATCCCACTCTCGACGTCCACACGCCCGTCGTAGGAATCGTCCCAATTCAGATTTAAGGACGGGTGATGGCTGTCGCAACATCCACTGCGCCGCCTTCGCACCGGTGAGAGAACACCGAGAAGGAGTCGAAACGCGCACTTCAGTGGACGTTGATGAACTGTAGGCGTCGTGGGGCAAAAGCCAGATCGTAAGACCTTTTGAGCGATCGCCAACCGTCGAGTCAGGATTGTGAGTGATTAACCTTCTCGCAGGCAGCTCACAACGAAATGGAATGCGTGACAACTGAGGTCCGAACTCGATGAAAGTCACTTGGCACGCGCGAACTGAGAAGCTTCGTCACGGCACGTCGGTCCCCCGCCGCGCGCTGGTCATGGTATCGACAATCGTCATCACGACCCTCACCGCCGCTCCTCTCAGTGCGCTCTCTAGCCGCGACAGCCACTTGGCGCCGCCGCCTCTTTTCGGCGTCGGCGTCGCTCGCTGCACATTCGTTGATCATTCGCGCGCAGCGCTGAATTATTCGGCGACGCCGTACCGGGTCCTCGCCGGTGGTCGAAGGCTGGTCACTGAGATCAGGTACCCGATCCAACTCCGTCCCGGTGAGCCGGCCGAAACCGACGGTGCACCTCCTTTGCCACAGACGGGCGGATACCCGATGGTCGTCTTCGCCCACGGGTACGACGTCACGCCTGACACCTACGCCGCGCTGATGGACGCGTGGGTGCGACAGGGATTCGTCGTCGTCGCGCCGTTCTTTCCGGACGAGAGCGCTTCAGAAGTCGCCGCACAACACGGCGCGAACACCGAAGGCGATCTCGCCAACGAACCCGGGGACATCACCTTTGTCACCACGTCCGTTCTCGCGGCGTCGGCCGACGAGTCGACCAACTGCCACATCGTCAGCGGGCTCGTCGATCCGTCGCAAATCGCACTCGCGGGACATTCCGACGGAGCCGAAGCGGTGGGGATGTTGGCCTATGACCAAGGTGACGATCCCCAAGGCGATAATTTCGCCAGCTTGCGATCCGGGATCCCCTATCGAGCCGTGATCCTCTTGTCGGGCGCCGAGGAAACGACGCAGTCGTACGCCGACGAGGCGAGTCGACCGGACCTGCTCGTGGTGCAGAGCCTCGCCGACCAATGCAATCCCATGCGCTTCGGCGTGCAAATCTACGACAGCATTCACCAATCCAACAAGTGGTTCCTCGAACTTCAATCCGCCCACCACCTGCCGCCATTCGACGGTGTCGACAGTGCGGCCTTCGGCGTGGTCGCGGCGACGACGGTCCGCTTCCTCCAGATGTCGCTCCAGGGTGACGTGACCACGACCGGCTTGGCCGCCGTGGGTAATCAGCGTCCCTCGATCGCCCGGATGTTCGTCGGGGCACCGGGACCCTCGATGACGAACGTGAAACCATTGAAGGAAAGTTGCGGCCCCAACTAAGACGGGCAACGCTGACGAGTCACTCTCTGGTCTCGCCCGTTAAAGAAGAGTCGAAGGACGTTATCCGCGCCGCGCCCCCTTCGTACGCCCACGACGCCCTCAATCGCTCGTCGTGCGGCGGTGCCTCATTCCGACTCCGCAACTCTCTTCAGGGCAGCGAGAGTCTCTGGTATTCCCCGTTGCGACGATTCAATATTCGCGATCAGTTCATCTTGCCTTTCGGCACTCGGTAACGAGGGAGTTGAAGTGTCAGATAACTACGCGACTACCTCTTGGTCCGCTCAGAGCGGCCCCAACGCAGGTTTTGGACATAACGGCTGGTCAACGGTTACGAGAACAACCCACAACCCCTTGTGTCTGCGTAATTATCTGGCCAGCCCTTTCAATCGGAACGGGTGCAGATAGACCGTCGGTATCGGGACGTAATTGTGCATATTTTGGGCTTGCGTAGGTCAAAATGTGTTCTTGATTCACGAGTGTGGAACCCGTGAAAGGTCTCCGGACGGTCCCTACCTTCAAGCGTCACGTGACGCGTCTTTCGCCAGGGGCACGGCCCGAAGAGAACGGACTCTCTGAAGACGACAGCCCGGTGAATGGTCGAAGTCCCGACGATCGAGGTCGGAGAGCCGGCCCGGACGGACCCACGCCCTCGATCCAAGAAGAGCCGAACGTCGGCTGGAAGGGCCGCCCCGGTTTGTCAAAGCTTCTCCGTGCGACGGTGTTGGTGGTGCCTCTGGGCGCCTCGGTAGCTACAGCGGCAGTGCTCAGCCAGGTCCTTCCGTCGGGGGGAGGTTGGACCTACGTAATACGCCTGGTGGTAATGCTCGGTGTCTCCACCGTTGTTCTTTACGGAATCACCCGGCTCACGCGGCGCCTTCTTCCTCTTGCGATGCTCCTTCAAATGTCGCTCGTCTTTCCCGATCACGTACCGAAGCGGTTCTCCCTCGCTCTGCGAGCGGGAGCCGTCACGAGGCTGACACGTGCGGTTACCGACGCTGCGGACGCATCAGATGCTGGAAGCACGGCTTCGGAAGCGCTCTCCCGAGTGCTTATCCTTCTCGCCGCGCTGGCGCGACACGATTCGCGTACACGAGGCCACTCGGAACGAGTGAGCGCCTTCAACGACCTGATCGCCGCCGAGATCGGGCTGTCCGAAGGAGACAGGGCCAAGTTGAGGTGGGCAGCTCTTCTTCACGACATCGGAAAACTCCACGTTCACACCAAGACCCTCAATAAGCCCGGAAAGCCGACCGATGTCGAATGGCGAGCGATCAAGCACCACCCCGAGATCGGTGCGCGAATCGTCGCTCCGCTTCGACCTTGGCTCGGCGACTGGATTGATGGAGTCGGCGAACACCACGAGCGCTTCGACGGGCACGGGTATCCGAATGGTCTGGCCGGAACTGAGATCAGCGAGGCGGCTCGGATCATCGCGGTGGCCGACGCGTTCGAAGTGATGACCGCTCTGCGCTCGTACAAACGGCCGGTTAGCGCTCGCGCCGCACGCGAAGAACTAACGCGCTGCGCTGGAACTCACTTCGATCCGCGGATGGTGAGAGCGTTCCTCAACGTCTCGATCGGGAAAGTCTCGACCGTGATGGGTCCACTCTCGTGGCTCGCACAAATTCCCTTCATAGGAGGAATACCCCAGTTGGAAAACGCGGCGGTCTCGGTGACTCGACAGGCGATTTCGAACACCGGGACTCTCTCGGCTGCAGGTCTCATGGCGGTGAGCGGTGCCATCGCGGCTCAGCCAGCTTCGTCCGCTGTCGCACTGAACACGAGTGCTGCCTCTTCCGTCTCGGTGAGCAATATCCGACAAGGATCCGCGGGCCCGCAGCAGGCAGCAGTGCGCTCCAGGCTCAAAAAGTCGGGGAGCACCCCCAGCAACTCCAGTAACGCGTCCGGCAACTCAAGTAACACGTCAGACCAGACGGGAAGCACGCCGGGCAACCCAGTCAGCACGCCGGGCAACCCAGTTAGCACGCCGGGCAACCCAGTTAGCACGCCGGCCAACCCAGTTAGCACGCCGGCCAACCCAGTTAGCACGCCGGCCAACTCCGGTAATGCGCACGGCAAGTCGGGAAGCGCGCCCGGGCACACCGGTGAAGCGCCCGGCCACTCCGGTTACGAGCCCGGCAACTCCGGTAACGCGCCCGGCAACTCCGGTAACGCGCCCGGCAACTCC
>CALGFJ010000136.1 GCA_937881055.1 uncultured Acidimicrobiaceae bacterium
TTCGACGCCTACTTCACCGGTGAGCGCTCGACGTTCGACATCGAGATGAATCTCCTCGGCACGCCGTTCCAACAACGCGTGTGGTCACAGCTGTGCCAGATCCCGTACGGCGAAACCATCTCGTACGGAGAGTTGGCCCGGCGTGTCGGCAATCCCAATGCCTCGCGAGCCGTCGGCCTGGCCAACGGCCGAAACCCCATCGCCATCGTCGTGCCCTGCCACCGAGTGATCGGGGCCAACGGATCGCTCACCGGCTACGGCGGCGGACTCGAGCGAAAGACGTGGTTGCTGGAACACGAAGGGAAGCATCGCCCGTAAGTGCGTGGTACGCGTGTCACGCTGAATGCGACTCGACACGACGAGTCAATGGTTGCTACGTTGCAGAAATGGCGACCGACAGGACGTTCATCGAAACGGTGCTCGACAAACTGCAACCACTTGAGATAACGGCCAAACCGATGTTCGGGGAGTACGGCCTGTGCTACCAAGGCAAGAACTTCGCGCTGGTGTGTGACAACACGCTCTTCGTGAAGATCACCGATGCGGGTGCCGCGATCGCTGGACGAGTGGGCCACGGTTCGCCCTACGACGGAGCCAAGCCGGCGTACCGAATCTCGTCCACCAAACTCAAAGATCGAGACTGGATCATCTCGTTGGTGAAGGCCACGAGCGACGCGTTGCCCTTCCGAAGAAGAGGAAGTGAACTCACGAGCCATTGACGCACCGGTTCGTGGCGAGTGATTCGTCCGATCAGTGTCGAGTCGACGATTCTGCGCCGCCAGTTCGATGACACAATGACGTGGTGATAATCGAGACCAGTCGACTCATAATCCGAGCCCTGACGCGTGAGGGAGCTGAGGCGATCGTGGCCGATGACCGCGTCGCCAAGTCGTGGACGCCGGATTACCCCACGCCCGGTGACATCGCCGTCGCCACGTTGGCCCTCGCCGGCGGAGTTGCCTTCGCCACAGCCGCGATGCCGTGGGGACTCTTCGCGATTGTCGAGAAAGCGAGCGATCGCAGCATCGGCGGCATTGGCTTCAAGAACACACCCAA
>CALGFJ010000137.1 GCA_937881055.1 uncultured Acidimicrobiaceae bacterium
CTCCTCACCGGAACCCTCGGTCTCTTCGCGACCCAGCCGATGCTTCGTCGACGTGCGCTCTACGGACTCCTGATCTTCGCCGCCTTCTCGACACTCTGGACGACGCTCGCCTTTCACCTTTCGGCGGCGCCGTTCCACTACGACAATCTCGTTATCGGACTCTTTGGCCTCTTCGGAGCCGCGGGGGTGCTGGCGGCGAATGTCGCGGGACGAAACGCCGACAAGCAGCGCTCCCATCTCGCGACGATCGTGTGCGGCGCACTGATTGTGTTGTCCTTCGTCGTGCTCTACGTCGGTCGCAACGTCGTCGTGGTACTGGCGCTCGGGATCATCCTGCTGGACGCCGGAATGCAGGGTCTCCAAATCACCAATCAATCGATCATCTACTCCCTCGCACCCGACGCCCGAAGTCGCATCAACAGCGCCTACATGGTGTGCGCGTTCATCGGCGCGGCGCTCGGCTCCTTGGCTGCGGGCCAGTGCTACGCGCACGCTGGATGGCGCGGTGACTGCCTCTTGGGCGGGGGCATCGGACTCACGATCCTCGTCTTCGCGCTGCTCTGGCGCGAACCGATCGCGACGGCCTAGCGAGGGCGAGGGCGACGGCGAGCGACCGTGCCGCGCACGGTCATCGGTATTTCAATGTCGCCGTCCACGGCAATCACTTCGAGTCGATCACGAAGTTCGTTCTCCATATGCTCGCGCTCGTCATCGCTTCGGATGATCGCGCCGGAGTACGTGCCGAAGAGTGAGACCATCTCGTCGATCGTGCGCGTCCAGGTCCAATCCAACTCGACCTGTGACTCGACGTCGAAGCCACTCTCGTTACCCACGTCGGCGGCCCAGCCCCGAGGGCGCTTGTGCTCGTCGTCGGGTCGTTCGCGCAACTCGACGAGCGGCGTCAACCACGGCACGTCGCGGCTGAACCCGTTCCACAGCACGAACAAGATACCGTCATCACGCAACACTCGCGCCATCTCGTTCGTCGCGGCCGGTTGCTCGAACCAGTGCCACGCCGAGGACACGAGCACGGCATCGAACGAGGCGTC
>CALGFJ010000138.1 GCA_937881055.1 uncultured Acidimicrobiaceae bacterium
GGTTCGAAGGACGAAAGTCACAATTGGCAGTGCCATTATTTGGTCTCTCGTTCGACGGGAAAACAAAGGGCCGTCACTCATTCGTGGGCGACAAATAAGGTGGCCTATCACGTGGTCGAATCGACACAGTTACCGGGAGACCAAGAATGCACGCACTTCGCCAACGGATGAGTCGCGTCTTCCAGCGACTCGATCAAGTCATCTCGCACGTCGCGACTGCGGCGGTGGTCTCGGTCGTCCTAATCACCTTCATCGTTTCGCTCGCCTTCAATGGCTTTCCTTCGAAGTGGCAAATGGGATTTTCAACGGTGTCCAACGCGATCGTGATCATGTTGCTTTTTGCACTAAAGCACACACAGGATCGCCAGCAGACCGCGCTGCAGCTGAAGCTCGACGAACTCATCCGTACTTCTCCGGCCGCCGACGATCATTTGGTGCAGATTGAACGCGCCGAAGAGAAGGAACTCGGCGAACGAGTGCGCGATCAGATCCAGGTTCACGAGTCGCTGCGAAGCGAAGGCAACGTCGGCGAACAGTGAGCCGGTAGTGCATCGATACTCGACAACGAATTGTTCTCGCGGTGATGTTGTCGCGAACCGACTAGTAGATCAGTCTCTGTCGTTGAGACCCGAGTCACACGGTTCGGTGCTTCGGCCATCCACGAAATGGGGTCATCGATGTCAATCCCAGTAGATCTCTCCGGTCAAACCGTCGACGTGACCGAGATCGTGGCGCACCCCGACAAGCGGTTCGTGCTCTACGTCGTCCGCTCGGAGCGATCAGTTCAAGTCGAACCGGTCGAGGTTCATCACCTTGGTCCACGCCGCAACGAAGTCGCGCACGAACTTCTCCTGGGCGTCATCGCTCGCGTAGACCTCGGCGATGGCGCGAAGTTGGGAGTTCGAGCCAAAGACGATATCCACGCGCGCAGCGGTCCACTTCAGTTCGTTCGTCCGACGATCGCGGCCCTCGAACGTCGCTTCCGTCGCTGACGTCGCCTCCCACTTCGTACTCATGTCGAGCACGTTGACGAAGAAGTCCGACGTAAGTGATTCCGGTCGTTTGGTGAAGACGCCGAAGTCCGCTCCACGGAAGTTCGCGTTCAGGACCCTCATACCGCCGACGAGCACCGTCATCTCCGGAGCGCTCAAGTTCAAGCGCCCCGCTCGTTCCACGAGCAGTTCCTCGGCCGATCGTCCGTGACCATCGCGAAGATAGTTGCGGAACGCGTCGAAGGTCGGTTCCAACACCGCGAACGACTCTTCGTCAGTATCTTCTTGGAGCGCGTCCGTGCGACCGGGTGCGAAGGGAACCTGAGCGTCGTGTCCGGCGTTCTTGGCCGCTCGTTCGATGGCGGCACCACCGCCGAGCACGATGAGGTCGGCGAGCGAGACGAATACCTCATTGGCGTGCTTTTGATTGAACTCACTCTGGATACCCTCGAGCGTGCGCAGCACCATCGTCACTTCAGCCGAGTCGTTGACCTCCCAGTCCTTTTCAGGAGCGAGACGGATACGAGCGCCGTTGGCGCCTCCGCGCTTGTCGGTGCCGCGGAACGTCGCGGCCGACGCCCACGCCGTGGCGACGAGTTGCGACACGGAGAGCCCGGAGGCGAGGATCGTTGCCTTGAGTTCTTCGATGTGTCCCGCACCGACCAACGGGTGCGTCGCCTCCGGTACCGGGTCCTGCCACGACTGCGGTTCCTCGGGGACCCACGGACCGAGACTGCGCGAACGTGGCCCCATGTCACGGTGCGTCAGTTTGTACCAGGCCTTGGCGAACGCGAGTTCGAACTGATCGGGATTCTCGTGGAAACGCTTCGAGATCGGCTCGTAGATCGGATCCATCCGCAACGCGAGGTCCGTCGTGAACATGACGGGGGCGTGACTCTTGGTCGGATCATGGGCGTCGGGTACGGCGCCGGCGCCTCCACCGTCCGTGGGAGCCCACTGCGTCGCTCCGGCCGGGCTCTTCGTCTGCACCCATTCGAATCCGAAGAGAACGTCGAAGTAGCTGTTGTCCCATTTGATCGGACTCGTGGTCCACGCGCCCTCGAGACCGCTCGAGATCGTGTCGTCGGCGTTGCCCGTGCCGAAACTGTTCTTCCAACCCAGTCCCTGTTCGGCCAGACCGGCGCCTTCGGGCTCAGCCCCGACGTACACGTTCGGGTCGGCCGCGCCATGGGCCTTTCCGAACGTGTGACCCCCGGCAATCAGCGCCACCGTCTCCTCGTCGTTCATCGCCATGCGACGGAACGTCTCGCGAATGTCCTTCGCGGACGCGAGCGGGTCCGGCGTGCCGTTCGGCCCTTCGGGGTTCACGTAGATGAGTCCCATCTGGACGGCGCCCAGTGGCTTTTCCAGCTCACGGTCACCGCTGTAACGTTCGTCGCCCAGCCAGGTGTCTTCCGGTCCCCAGTAGATTTCCTCGTCGCCTTCGAAGACGTCCTCGCGCCCGCCGGCGAAGCCGTAGGTCTTCATTCCCATCGACTCGAGCGCCAGGGTCCCGGCGAGGATCATCAGGTCGGCCCAGGAGATCTTGCGGCCGTACTTCTGCTTGATCGGCCAGA
>CALGFJ010000139.1 GCA_937881055.1 uncultured Acidimicrobiaceae bacterium
ATCGCGCCACTCAAAGCGGCGGGAAGTCACGTTCGCACCGCCCAACTCGTGAACGCAAACGGCACCGTGATCGCTCGAGCGTCCTTCGCTGCGTGACCGCGGTGAGTGTTATGAAGATTTGTCGCGAAGAGAGTCCCCGAATCGGACAAAGTGCGGTCACGATCGCGACAAAGTTCTCCCCACGCCGTCATCGACGACCCTCCAGTGATTCGTGTGTCGTTGGATGGACCCACGCACACCAAGTGATCCGTTCGGTCCTTCCCTCCGTAGTACTGATCAACAACGAAATGAAAGAAAAGCAGTTGCAACGATTCGACCTATGACGTTTCATCGATTCTCTCGATTCACCCCTTCACCCGAGATCCGACTTCACGAGGAGACCTACGACATGACACAGACATCGAACGAACCGCTATCGCGCTGGAACCCACGAGCTCGAGTTGCGGCTTCGCTCTTGGTCGCGGGAGGTCTCGCGATCACGTTCGGCGTGTCGGGCGCATCGGGCGCAGAGCACAGCCATGCGAAGAGCGTCGTCATTTCGACGTCGAAGAGTGCCAAGTACGGCACAATCCTGGTGAGCGGAAAGACGCTCTATACGTTGCAACCGAACAATGTGAGTTGCACGGCCAAGTGCCAGAAGTTCTGGGTTGAAGTTCTCTTGCCCAAGGGCGTCACGAAGGCCACCGCCGGCTCGGGCGTGAGCGCCGCCAAGCTCGGGACCACCAAGGGCGCCGGAGGCGCACTTCAGGTGACCTACGGCGGCAAGGCGCTGTACTGGTTTTCCAAGGACAAAGCCCTCGGACAAGTGACGGGCAACGCCACGGACACCTGGGGTAAGTGGTCCGACATTGTGCTCGTCAAGCCCGCGGGGAAGAAGCCGACCACCACGACGACCGTCAGCGGCGGCGGCGGCGGCGTCGGGTTCTAACACTTAGTTTGTGAGCGAGGAGGCCACCATGTCGTCCGTCATCACCGCGCCGAATAGTTCAACGGACTCCGCGGCACCGCCCCAATCTCGCGTTCGGGCTACGAGCCAACGTCGATCAGTATCTTCTCGGATTTACCTGCCCGCGCTCTCCATCGTCGCGGTCGCGGTTGTCCTCCTGGCGATCGGTCTGTCCAGTCGCTGGGGAGGAACTAGTTTCGCCGCGTCGATCACGAATCTGCGAGTGGTCATCGTCGGCCCGGTGACCGTAGCGATCCTCGTGCTGTTCCTCGTGATCGAGCGGCTGCGTCCGGCGCAGCGGCGATCGTTCTTCGCCCGCGGATATCGACAGGACGTTCTCTACACGTTATTGAACGCGACCCTCGTCGTGCCGTTGGTCGTGGCGCTCTCGTTGTCGTTTGCCGAGGTCGCCACCAAGACTCTTCCGTGGATCGTCCTGCCCCGAATCGGTTTCTTGCCGCGTTGGTTCGTGATCGCGTTCATCTTCGTGGCCATGGACGCGTGCAACTGGACCGCACACCTGGCGAATCACCGCGTCCGGATGCTGTGGCGATTCCACGAGCTTCACCACTCTCAAGAGGACATGAGCGTACTCACCGTCTTTCGCACGCATCCGTTGATTCACGTGTCCTACCTCATCACGCTGATCCCAGGAATCATTCTCGTCGCCAATGGTGCGGTCACCACGACGCTGCTGGTCGTCTACGCCGCGGTGGTGGCGTTCGAGCACTCGAACACGAACCTGAGCTTTGGCCCACTGAACCGAATCTTCTGTAGTCCGAACTATCACCGAATCCACCACCGCGTTGAGGGACGTCAGGACGTAAATCTCGGCTTCGCTCTCACCATCTGGGATCAGCTCTCCGGTCGCGCGGTCTTCCCGACCAAGGAGACAATCCGAATTGACACCGGGTTGCCCGGTCGACCACTCGCCGTCGAACAGAGCGCGCCGCGCGCGCGACACTTTTCTGTCCTGGTCGCCCAACTCCTTGGTCCCTTTCGACCTTTGGACGCGCCTCCGGAGACCGAGACTGATCGCTTGGCAGTCCTGTCTTTCGACAACGAAGTTCGGGACCGTACAAGAGCAGGATTCGACACGTTTGATTCTCGCCCGATGACCCTCAACAATCGCGGAACACCGCGAGGGTGATGCGTTGAACGACGAAGCCCGACGACGTGGCCGCTCCTTGGCGTCGATGATCTTCACGACCCGTCCCTCATCTCGGGCGAGCGACCTCGCCCTCGCCGCCGTGCGCATCGCCCTCGCCTGGATCTTCATCTACTACGGCGCGGGGAAGCTCTTCGGCGCATTCAACGGTCCGGGAATCCATCGCACGGCCCTCTTCTTCTCGAACACCGCCCATCTCCACCCCGGCGGCTTCTTCGCCGTTCTAGGCGGCACTATCGAGTTCGGTGGAGCAATCGCCCTCGCCCTCGGAGTGTTCTCGCGGCTGGCCGGGCTCGCCCTCTTCGGGGACCAGGTGATGGCGATGATCACCGTGACGTGGACGAATGGGATCAATTCCGAGTCGTTGACGCCGGGATATGAGTTCAATATGGCACTCGCGGTCATGGCGCTCGTGATCGTCTTCCTCGGTCCGGGTCGAGCGAGTGTCGACGCAC
>CALGFJ010000140.1 GCA_937881055.1 uncultured Acidimicrobiaceae bacterium
CCGGTCAGCACCAACACGATGGCCGATTCGACGTGCTCGGGCATCGCGAGGAGCTTCGCGGCGCCGGCCGGGTCGGCCTTGGCGGCTTCGACGATGATCCGTCGCATGCCATTTCGATAGGGGCGGTTCGCGATGATGCGCGCCTGACTTCGAGAGATCTGGGAAGCCGCAATGAGTTCCATCGCCTTGGTGATCTTGCGCGTGGATTGCACCGACTTGATACGTCGACGCAGGATCCTTTCCTGTCCACCGGCCATTGCTCCTCCTTTCTCCCTGGTCCCTTAGTTGGTTACTTCGAGGTGACGGCGAAGCCGTTCACGAACGACTGCATGGCCGCGTCGAGCGCCGACGTTTCCGGCAGTGCACCGGTCTGGCGAATCGCGTAGAGCAGGTCCGAGTGTTGCGCACGGAAGTTCGTCAGGAGTTCGGACTCGAAGCGTCGCACGTCCTCGACGGGAATCGTGTCGAGCCAGCCCTTCGTGCCCGCGTAGATCGCGATGCACTGCTCTTCGACCGGCATGGGCGCGTTGAGGCCCTGCTTGAGCAACTCGGTGAGGCGATAGCCCCGGTCGAGCTGACGTTGCGATGACTTGTCCAACTCTGAACCGAAGGTCGCGAAGGACTCGAGGTCGCGGAATTGGGCGAGGTCGATCTTGAGCGTTCCGGCGACCGAGCGCATGGCCTTGATCTGGGCGGCGCCACCGACGCGCGACACCGAGTTACCCACGTCGATGGCGGGACGCACACCGGAGTAGAAGAGGTCGGACTGCAAGAAGATCTGGCCGTCGGTGATCGAGATCACGTTGGTCGGGATATAGGCCGAGATGTCGCCGGCCTTGGTCTCGATGATGGGCAGGGCGGTCAGCGATCCCCCACCGCGCTCGTCACTCAACTTCGCCGCGCGCTCGAGCAGGCGACTGTGAAGGTAGAAGACGTCGCCGGGGTAGGCCTCGCGACCCGGTGGCCGACGCAGCAGCAACGAGATCTGTCGATAGGCCTCGGCCTGCTTGGAGAGGTCGTCGTAGACGACGAGGGCGTGCTCACCCGAGTCCATCCACTCCTGGCCGATCGCACATCCCGCGTACGGGGCGAGGAACTTGAACGGCGCGGGGTCACCGGCCGACGCGACCACGACGACGGTGTAGTCGAGCGCGCCGAAGTTCTCAAGCACCTTGACGGTCTGGGCGACCGACGAGTTCTTCTGACCCACGGCGACGTAGATGCACTTCACGCCCTGGCCCTTCTGGTTCAAGATCGTGTCGATCGCGACCGTCGTCTTGCCGGTCTTGCGGTCGCCGATGATCAGTTCGCGCTGACCGCGACCGACGGGCGTCATTGCGTCGATCGCCTTGATACCGGTTTGCAGGGGTTCGGAGACGGGCTGACGGCCGGTGATGCCCGGAGCCTGGATCTCCATGCGGCGCTGCTTGGGATTGACGAGCGGACCCTTGCCGTCGATGGGCTCACCGATGGCGTTCACCACGCGACCGAGCAACGCGTCGCCGACGGGCATGTACAAGATGCGACCGGTCGCGCGAACGACCTGCTCTTCTTCGATCGTGTCGACCGAGCCGAGCACGACGGCGCCGATCGTGTCCTCGTCGAGGTTCATCGCCAGTCCCAGCGTGCCGTCTTCGAACTCGAGCAGTTCGTTGACCTTGGCCGAGGGCAAGCCCGAGACGCGCGCGATGCCGTCGCCGACTTCTACGACACGACCGACCTGCTCGGCGCCGACGGCGGGGTTGAAGTCCGTCACGTGCTTGCGCAGGGCCTCGGTTATCTCGTTGGCGCTAATGGTGAGCTCTGTCATCACAGATTCCTTTTCTTAGTCATTTCGATTCAAAGACGATTCGTACAGGTGGCCCGGTGAAACCGCGTCGCGCAGGGCACCGAGGCGGCCGCGGGTCGTGGCGTCGAGGCGCAGGTCGCCGATCTCGACGAGCACCCCTCCCAGCAATTCGGGACTGTCGGCGATCTGGAGTTCGACGTTCTTGCCGGTCAGGGTGGTGAGCGACGTGACGAGGGCGTTTCGGTTCTGCTCGTCCAGCGGACGCGCGGTGTGCACGCGCGCGACGCGCCAGTCGCGGGCCCGCGCGACGTAGTCCACGAGGTAATCGAGCGTACCGACGACATCTCGAGAGCGTCCTCCTTCGATGACGAACATCGCGAGCGCCAGGGTGACGGCGTCCACTTTGCCGGCCAGCAGGGCCTCGACGGTTCCAACACGAGACGCGAGTGCGGCATCACGGTCGAGTAACAAGCGACGCAGTTCGAGATTGCCCTCGACGGTGCGCGCCCAGCGAAAGAGCTCGTCTTCGATCTCGTCAAAATTCTGCGATTCGATCTCGTCGAGCTGAGCGTCAGCGAAGCCGCTGACGCGCTGGCGAGAGGCCAACAATCCGAGCCCTCGGAGCTCGAAGTTGCCGCTCTCGGATAACTCTCGCGCCACGACGGCGAGTTCGGCGAGCGCGTGAGGGACTTCCTGAGCCGGGGCGTGGCTCGCGGCGTAGACCGCAACCTGCAACGTGACGTCGTGCACCTTGGCGTTGAGGAGGTCGCGCACGATCAGCCCTCGCGACGCGGCGGCGATCGACGTATCGGTGAGTACTGCTCGCAGGTCGGCGCGACCGAGGACGGTCTGTTCGAGCGACGCGAGTTCACCGGTGACGGTCGCGAGCGCGGCCGTGTCCAGTGAGCCCAGTCGGGCGGCGGCGTAACCTTCGAGCTTGGGCAGCATGATCAGTTACTGGATCCTCGGGCCGCTTCGACGTTCAAGGCGGCGACGGCTTCGCGGACCAAGTCCTGGTGCGAACTCTCGTCGATTTCGCGACCGACGATCTGATTCACGAGTTCGAAGACGACCTCGCCAATGCGGGCCGACGCCTCATCGATGGCGCGCTGGCGCGCCGTATCGACTTCGGCGTTCGCCGCGGCGATGATGCGGTCGTATTCACCTTGCGCGCGACCGACCGACTCGGCCTTCACCTGATCGGACGTCACCTGAGCGGCGGCGACGATCTCACGGGCCTGATCTCTCGCCGTCGTGAGGAGTTGCTGGCGCTCGTCGCCGGCGGCGGCCGCTTCGGCCTTGGCCGTTTCGGCGGCCGCCAGTGACTCGCGGATCTTCTCTTGACGAGCCTCCAACGCCTTGTTCAGGGGCGGCAAGAAGTACTTCGTCATGAGCAGCAGAATCACCACCACCGTGACGAGTTCGATGAAGAACGTGCCGTTGGGGAGGAGGAAGACTGACGTTGCGATCATCTCAATGCCCTTCTATGTGATTAGTGGTCTTCGGTCCGTTCCACGAACGTGGAACCGATCCGACAGGACTACTTAATCTTTGCGAATACGTATACGAACACGATCATGAACAGCAGGTTGATGAAGTACATCGCCTCGACGAGACCGACCGTCAAGAAGAAGTACGTACGGGCTTTGTTCTCAACCTCGGGTTGACGCGCTATCGCCGCGATGGTCTGGCTACCGGCCAGGCCGTCGCCTATTGCCGCACCGATTGCGCCACCACCGAGGGCCAATCCGCCACCGACGAGTGCGCCCGCAATGCCGATCGCACCTGCGACTGTTTGTGCTGCCATTTTCTATTCCTCCTGGTTGGTGTTACTGCGACGTTTCGAGTACTGCGTTGTGTTGCAATTGATGCTCTTGTTCGTGTTCCTCGTCATGAGTCATCGCCAATCCGAAATAGATGATCGTGAGCAACATGAAGATGTAGGCCTGGATCGCTCCGATCGCGAGGTCGAAGGGCTTCCAGATGATTTCGAACGGACCGATCGCCTTGGCCATCAGGGCCGCTACGACCACGATCATCAGACCGCCGGAGAAAAGGTTGCCGAAGAGACGGAGCGTCAATGTGATGGGCTTGGTGACCTCTTCGACGAGATTGATTGGTGTCAGTGCCGCGTAGGGCTTCCCGTAGTGCCGGAGATAGCCCCCGAGACGGCGCGCCCGCACCGATTCGATGTGGACCCACGCGATGACGAACAGGGCCAGCGCCAACGGCAGATTCACGTCACTGGTCGGAGCAGGGAAAATCTCCCCGGATTGCCCGGGGTGCATGGCCGTGGGCAAGAAGCCAATCCAGTTGCACACCAGGACGAAGATGAACACGGTGACGCCGATCGGAACGAATTTCTTGCCCTTCTCTCCCACGGCCGACTTGGCGAGGTCACCCACGATGTCAACGACGAGAATCTCCCAGAGGAGCTGAAATTTCCCGGGCACCCCGTCGGTGACCTTGGCGCGCAAGCGCACGCCCATGAAGATGACGATCGCCAAAGCGAGGAGCGTGGACATCGCAATGTCGGTGTCAATGGTGAGACCAAAGAGGCTGAGGTGGGGGTGCACGCCGACGGTAATCGTCTTCGCGGCGTACAGCATCTTCACTCCACCCCTCCCTGACTCGTGATAACGCGCATGACGTTCACCACGAACACGAGCTGATAAAGCACGAGCCCTGACACAATACCGATTCCAAGGGGGGCGTTCAGGAAGACGGCGACCAGGACCACGACCGTCATTACCAGCAATCGGGCCGTCGTCTTACCCCCCAGTTGGCGGCGAACCGCCTTGGTGCTCTGCTCACCGCGCAGTTCGACCTTGGCGGCCTGGCCATCAAGGAATCGCAGATTCATGATCGCCATGCCGACCCCGATCACGACGCCCAGCGCGGCCAAGGGCGGGGCCAGGATGATGGCCACGAGGAAGCCCAGGGCACCGGCGATAACCGCCGAAAGAGTGGTGCGACGAAGGAGGCGCGGCAGTGTGTCGGTTGGGAGGTTTTCTAGCACGAGCAATGGGTTTCTAAAGGAAACGCCGGACTTGCTTTACCACGCTCACCACGGCGGCGACCGTTCCTAATGCTATCCCGATTAACAGACCCCACGGCGCGGTCCCCCAGGCGTGGTCGGCCCATATCCCGAGGACGACACCGACGGCGATGATGATCGCGACCGTCATTCCCATCGTCAACAATTCGACCGCGCCCGGTAAGTCCTTCACCGGGTCATTTTCCTGTTCAGGGGGTGTGGGCGGCTCGTGTTCGTCGGAGCGCTCGCTCACCGGCGCGTGCTCTCACGAATGCGATTGGCCTCTTCTGAGCGGTAGTACAGACGATTGACCAAGGGGCTGAACCACGTCAAGAGTCCGATCAAAAGTAGGGCGACCCCGAGGGGAATGAACACGTTCGCCTGCCGGTCGAAAAGCGGCAGCAACACGAAGCCACAGAGCAGCGCCGTCCACAGCCACAGGATCACGACGGTGCGCTTGTGACCGTGGCCCAGGCGCATCAATCGGTGATGGATGTGGTTCTTGTCCGGGGTGTGAAAGCCCTGCCCGGAGACCGTTCGACGCACGAAGGCCCAAACCGCGTCCATCAATGGAACGCCGAGGATGAACACGGGGATCAAGAGCGGCGCGAAGAAGAAGAACGTCACGCCGCTCGCCGGCGGGGTCCTCCCGCCGATCACCATCGTCGATGCGCTCATGAGGAGTCCCAACATCAACGCGCCCGCGTCGCCCATGAAGAGCTTGGCCGGATGGAAGTTGTCGCGCAAGAAGCCGAGGCAGATGCCGCACGTGAGCGCCGCGATCAATGGCCCGACGTTGTTGCTCGGCAGCAGACCGAGGTCTTCGAGTCGCAACCCGTAGAGACAGAGCGTGCCCGAGGCGATCGCGACGATGCCGCCGGCCAGGCCGTCGAGGCCGTCGATGAGATTGACCGCGTTCGAGAGCGCGAAGACCCACAACGCCGTGATGATCGGCAGGATCGACGGACCGAGCACGATGAAGCCGGCGAAGGGCAGTTTCAGTTGGTACATCGTGGCGCCGCTGAAATAGAGGATCGACGCCGCGAGGAACTGACCGGCGACCTTGGCCGGGGCGCTCATCTCGCGAAAATCATCCAATACGCCGACGACGAAGATCACGCCGGCCGCGAGCAAGACGCCCATCATCTCGTGCGAGGAGAGAATGATGTTGCGCAGCGTGGGTATGGCCATCGAGACCAGCAGGGCGACGCAGAAGCCCACGAGCATCGCGGCACCACCGCCGTAGGGCGTCGTGACCTGGTGGACCTTGCGTTCGTCGGGCAGCGCGGTGTAGCCAATGCGCAGCGATATCTTCCTCGCCGGTACGTTCGCCACCAAGGTCACGACCGTTCCGACGGCGATGACGACGACGTACGCGAGGATGTTGTGCATCTACTGCTTCGTGAAGTTGGCGTAGGGGTTGAACGACGCGCACAGCACCGCGACGTCGGCGCGAACCTCGGTCACGACCGCGTCGTCATCGCGGTGACGAAGAGCGCGCGACATCAACGTCGCAATCGTGTCGAATTCGCCCTCTCGCATCCCGGCCGTCGTTTCCGCGGCCGTACCCAAGCGCAGTCCCGAGGTGATGAACGGACTTCGCGGGTCGTCGGGGATCGTATTGCGATTCGTCGTGATGCCCGCGCGATCGAGCACCTCCTGGGCGACCTTGCCGGTCAACTCTTCGTCGAACTCGCGCAGGTCCAAGAGCACCATGTGATTCTCGGTGCCGCCCGAGACGTTGCGGAATCCCTCTTTGGCGAGGGCGGCGCCGAAGGCCTTGGCGTTCGCGACGATCTGTTCGGTGTACGTCGCGAAACTCGGCTGCGCGGCTTCTCGGAACGCGACCGCCTTCGCGGCGATGGCGTGTTCCAGTGGACCACCCTGTTGTCCGGGGAAGACCGCCGAGTCGATCTTCTTCGCGTACTCCTCGCGACAGACGATGGCCCCGCCGCGCGGTCCGCGCAACGTCTTATGGGTGGTGAAGGCCACGACGTCGGCGTAGGGCACCGGGTTCGGATGCGAACCACCGGCGATCAATCCGGCGACGTGCGCGGAGTCGAACATCAGTAACGCGCCGATCTCGTCGGCGATCTCGCGAAACGGCACGGGATCGATGAGGCGCGTGTACGCCGTCGCACCCGCGAGGATCATCTTCGGCCGGTGCTGGAGAGCCAACTCGCGCACGTTCTCGAAGTCGATGAGTTCACCGGGATTCTCAGGATCATCGGATCGCGGCGTCACACCGTAGGAGACGAAGTTCCACCACTTCGACGTGATGGACGCGGGCGAACCGTGGGTCAAGTGGCCACCCTGGTCGAGTCGCATCGCGAGGATCGTGTCGCCCGGTTCCAAGAGAGCTTGGTAGACCGCGACGTTCGCGTTGGCCCCGCTATGGGGTTGCACGTTGGCGTGGTCGGCGCCGAAGAGCGCGGTCAG
>CALGFJ010000141.1 GCA_937881055.1 uncultured Acidimicrobiaceae bacterium
CGCACGCTCAGCTTCAGCTTTCGCGCCGCGTAGGCGGAGCGTTGCGCGACACGCTGCGCGGCCGCCTGGGGCGTCGTCACCACGTACATCTCGATACGCGGCAGCACTTCGGAGAGCGTGAGGGCTACGTCCCCGGTGCCGGGCGGCATGTCGATCAACAAGAAGTCCGGTTCGTCCCACCACGCCTCCGAGACCAGTTGTTGGATCGCTTTGTGCAACATGGGGCCGCGCCAGATCACCGGTTGTTCGTCGGGGACGAAGTACCCCATCGACACGCAGCGCACGCCGTGGGCCAGCGTCGGTATGACGGTGTCGCCGAGGACGATCGGATCGTTCACTGCCCCCAGCATCTTGGGAAGTGAGAATCCGTAGACGTCGGCGTCGAGGACGCCGACGTCGTGCCCGCTTTGGGCGAGGGCGATAGCGAGATTGACCGTCACCGAGGACTTGCCCACTCCCCCCTTGCCCGACGAGATGCCGAGGATCCTGGTCTTGGAGAGCTTGTCGAGGAACTTTGGTGTGGCGTCCCCGTGCGCGTGCTCGCCCGGTCCCGGGTCACCGGCCATCGCGCCGCGTAGAAAGTTGCGCAGACCCAAGAGCTCCTCTTCGTCCATCGGTCGAACCACGACGGTGGCCCCCGGAGCGATCTCTTGTATCGCACTCTCGAGCAACGTGAGATTGGGCCAGCTGGTGACCGGGAGGACGAGCTCGACTTTCAGCGATCCATTGATTTCGACCACGTCACCGAGAAATCCCAATTCGCCCAACGTCCGAACCATTTGGGGTTCGACGATGGCGCTGAGTTGACTCTGGTGCGGCGTAGTCGGTGTCACTGGTTTCCTTTGAGAGGGCCATCAGAGGTTACCGGTGGGAAAGTCCAAGGCGGTCCTAGACTTTCTACGTGTCAACTTCGATGAACGAAAACGATCTCGATCCGGCCCTCTTCACGGCCAACGTCACGAGTTTGACGCACTCCTTCGGCGACAACACGCGCCGCAAGATCTACCTCTACCTCCGTGAGAACCCGGGTGCCACGGCGACCGTACTCTCGCGACACTGCAAGGTGCACGCCAACGTGGTGCGACACCACCTCGAGCGGCTCATCGAGTCGGGCTACGTCACCTTCGACAACGTCCACAAGACGACCGTCGGCCGTCCGGCGAAGGGCTATCGCGTCGTCGACGCCGGTCTGGTCATGGACGGCTCCATGCGCCGCGACGCACTCCTGGTCGCGCTGCTGGAGATGGCGCTCGAGCGGCTCGGCCCCGAAGCGGCCGAAGCCATGTCCCACGACGTCGGCGTCGAATACGGACGAACCCTGGCTGGGATCGTTGGCTCGGGAGAGTCGGCTCCGAGTCTCAAGACCGCCATGGAGTCAATCGCCGGGATCTTGACGGCGCACGGTTTCGCCGCCCGAGCCGAGGAACATGACCTCGAACAGTCCGTCGTGTCGGACAACTGTCCCTTCGGCACCGCCGCCCAGCACCACCCCGTCCTGTGTGCGGTCGACCGTGGACTGATCGCGGGCATGCTCGACGGCCTCGGTGCGGAGCGTCGCCCCGTGACGCTCACGTCACGGGCCCGCGGCGACGACGCCTGTCGCGTAACGGCCTGACGCTCGCGTCAATCGCCGACAGCCGCCTCGGCGCTAACAGCTCGATCGGGGCGTGATCGTGAGGGTGTCAATGGGCACGCTCACCGTGTGTCGAAATCCCATGAAGGTGTACTCAACGGGCAACGTCGTATAGGTGGTCGCGCCACTCGCCGCTGAGGCGGGCACGCACTGTTGGTTCCAGTGCACGGCGAACTCGAGCTGCCCCTTGCTTCCCAGAGTCGTTGGACGAAACGCCGGACCACCCTTGTAGCTGTAGAAGCCGACGTCATTCCCCTTCGAATCGAAGAAAACCCGCACGTTCGAGGTTCCCGACGGGTTCGCCGGCGCGAGCACCTTGTCAATCGTGACACCGAAGCGCTGGTAATTGTTGAGCGCGACGATCACCTCTACGCGAAATGTTCCGCTCGGTTCGGTCCAGACCACTTGGCCAGCCGCGCCACCCACGATCCGGTGCGTCGCCAACGAACCATTGGACGTGAGCACCTGCGAACCGTAACTACCACT
>CALGFJ010000142.1 GCA_937881055.1 uncultured Acidimicrobiaceae bacterium
GTCGATGAAGCCATCGACGCCGACAGCCCATCGCGTGGCCCCAACCTAGAGGTGCACACCATCAAGAAGCTCTTCGTATTCGACCTCGACGGCACGCTCGCCCCCAGTAAGTCGGCCCTGGGCGCCGACGTCGCCGCGCTCTTGCACGATCTGCTCGGCGTGATGAAGGTCGCCGTCATCTCCGGTGGTGACTGGTCACAGTTCCAAAAGCAATTACTCGCCAATTTGCCGGGAGATGATGATCGCTTGAGTGATCTGTATCTTCTGCCCACCTGCGGGACACAGTTCTATGAGTACGTCGGTCACTGGTCGAAGGTCTATTCCGAGGACCTCAGTGCCGACGAGCGTGCGCGAATCAAGAAGGCGCTCGAAGACGCCTACGAACAGTCGGGCACCAAGGTCGACAGAATCTGGGGCGAGGCGATTGAGGACCGGGGCAGTCAGATCACGCTCTCGGTCCTCGGTCAAGAAGCGCCGCTCGAGGAGAAAGAGCGCTGGGACCCGGACTTCGCCAAGCGCAAGAAGATCATCGCGATTCTCCAACCCCTCTTGCCCGATTTCGCCATCCACATGGGCGGCACGACGTCAATCGACATAACAAAGCCCGGTATCGACAAGGCCTACGGCATCGCGAAGCTGCGCGACCAACTCGGTATTGCGGTCGCCGACATGCTCTTCGCCGGCGACGCCATCTTCCCGGGCGGCAACGACTACCCGGCCCAGGAAGCTGGCGTCGACAGCATCCAAGTGCGCGACCCCCGAGAGACCGGGCGCGTCATTCAAACGGTGATTGCCTGCCTGGGCGATGGCAAGGTGCAGATCACGTCGCCCGGAAGGCTTTCGTGAGCGGATTCGACATGCGTCCGCTCGACCTGGTGATCGAGCCGGAGCCGGGGAATGCCTACGAGGTCGGAGGAATCTTGAATCCCGCGGCTGCGAGAGGACCGGACGGACACTTGTACCTCTTTCCGAGACTCGTTGCCAAGGGCAACTTCTCTCGCATCGGCATCGCCCGGGTGCAGTTCGACGCGCGGGGAGAGCCCACGGGCATCGAACGGCTCGGCATCGCACTCGAGCCCGAGATGCCCTACGAACTGCGGCCCGACGGCGGCGGTTGCGAAGACCCTCGCGTCACCTTCGTCGAACCCTTGCAGCGCTACGTCATGACCTACACCGCCTTTTCCCCCATGGGTCCGCGCATCGCGTTGGCGATCTCCGAGGACCTACTGACGTGGGAACGGCTCGGCCTGGCGACCTTCGATCCCTACGAGGGGATCCACTTCGACGGCGTGGACAACAAGGACGCCGCCATGTTCCCACTCGCCGTCCCGAATATGTCGGCCCAACCGGAACTCGCCATCCTTCACCGACCACTCTTCCCGGGCACGCTGCCCGAAGACACCATGCTGATGGAAGAGGACCGCGACGTCGACCTGCACCGCGAGAGCATCTGGATCTCCTACAGTCCGGCGGGCACGAGCGACGAACCGTACCAACTGCGCAAATTCACGCACCACCACAGATTGGCGGCGCCGGTCTCGGACTGGGAGTCGCTCAAGATCGGCAGTGGGGCCCCGCCCGTCATGACCAAACACGGATGGTTGTTCATCTACCACGGGGTGACTGATCTCGCGCCGGCGGATAGCGGCACTCACCAGATCACGTATTCAGCCGGGGTCATGGTCCTCTCCAAGGACCATCCCCATGAACTGCTCTATCGCTCGACCCACCCGGCGCTCTCACCGCAACCATCGATTGGTCCCCGGGGCACGACCTCCAACGTCGTCTTCCCTACCGGTACCGACCGTCGCGATGACATAGGCCAGCCCGACCGCATCGACGTCTACTACGGGATCAACGACTTCCGGATTGCCGTGGCCCGTCTTGACGTGCCGACGACCCTCCCTCACCCCGGTGTGGCCGACCCCCCGCAGAGCCGAACCCGTTGAACTGCGATCACGGGCCGGACAGGTCGTTCGGAGATGATGGTCAGGGATTCGACCGCTTCTCCACGCGTCGCCAAACTGAGATGATGGAGTGTGGACGCCGCTACGAACTAACGCCAAGGACATTTCCATGACCACACCTCCCCTTCGCCAACGAAACGCCTGGTTAGCACTGGAGGCGCACGCAACGTCACTCCAGTCAACGAACCTGCGAGGCCTTTTTGGCGAAGACCCGACGCGCGGTGAGCGACTGCGGATCGAGGCCGAAGGCATCCACCTCGACTACTCGAAACAGCGAGTCACCGATGACACGCTGCGACTCCTCATCGAGCTCGCGAACGAGTCCGGTCTCGGCGAGCGACGAGACCGGATGTTTCGGGGCGAGCACATCAACGTCTCGGAAGATCGCGCCGTCTTGCACATCGCCCTGCGCATGCCCAAAGACGCGTCGCTCGTCGTCGACGGCGTCGACGTCGTGTCCGAAGTCCACGCCGTACTGGACCAGATGAGTGCGTTCGCCACTCGCGTGCGCTCCGGTGAGTGGAAGGGCCACACCGGCAAGGCGATCAGGAACGTCGTCAACATCGGCATTGGTGGCTCGGACCTCGGCCCGGTGATGGCCTACGAAGCACTACGGCACTACTCGCAGCGCGATCTGAACTTCCGTTTCGTGTCCAACGTCGATTCGACCGATCTGGTGGAGGCACTTCGTGATCTCGAGGCCGAAGAGACGCTCTTCATCATCTCCTCGAAGACCTTCGGCACTCTCGAGACGATCACCAACGCCACGTCGGCGCGCACGTGGCTGGTCGATCAATTGGGCGATGCATCAGCGGTCGCGAAACACTTCGTCGCGGTGTCGACGAACGCCGAAAAGGTCGCCGCCTTCGGCATCGACACGCAGAACATGTTCGTGTTCTGGGACTGGGTCGGCGGCCGCTACTCGATGGAGTCAGCCATCGGCCTCTCGACGATGCTCGCAATCGGACCGGAGCGATATTACGAACTGCTCGAAGGATTCCACGCCATGGACGAGCACTTCGTAACGGCACCGTTCGAGGAGAACCTCCCGGTCTTGATGGGACTGCTCGCTCTGTGGAATCGCGACTTCCTCGGATGCGCCAGCGTCGGCGTGATGCCCTACGAGCAGTACTTGAAGCGGCTGCCGGCGTACTTACAGCAACTCACCATGGAGTCCAACGGCAAGCACGTGACCCTCGATGGATCCACCGTCGACTACGACACCGGCGCTCTCTACTGGGGCGAGCCGGGCACGAACGGCCAGCACAGTTTCTATCAGCTGATCCATCAGGGGACGACGGTCATCCCGGTCGACCTCATCGGCTTCGCCAAGAGCCTCAACCCACTGGGTGAACATCACGACATCCTCTCGTCGAACGTCTTCGCTCAGGCCCAGGCACTGGCCTTCGGCAAGACGGCCGAGGAGGTTCGCGCCGAGGGTACGCCCGAACACGTCGTGGCCCATCGCGTCATGGAGGGCAATCGACCGAGCAACGTTCTGCTGGCCGAGGTCCTCACGCCGCGAATCCTCGGCTCACTCATCGCCCTCTACGAACACTCGGTCTTTACTCAAGGGGCGCTCTGGGACATCGACTCCTTCGATCAGTGGGGCGTGGAGCTCGGCAAGGTGTTGGCGGTCGCCATCATCCCGGAACTCACGTCGGACGCCGAGCCGACGCTCACCCACGACTCATCGACCAACGAACTGATCGAGCTGTATCGACGACTGAAGCGGAACGAGGACACTCATGACAACTGACCGACCGATGCAACTGGGAATGGTGGGGCTGGGACGAATGGGCGCGAACCTCGTCCAGCGACTGGCGCGCGACGGTCATCGCTGCGTCGTCTACGACGTCAACGTCGCCGCCGTCGAGAAGCTCACGAACGATTCCGTCGTGGGCGCCTCATCCCTCGAGGACCTCGTCAGCAAACTTGACGGGCCCCGCGCGGTATGGCTCATGCTGCCGGCCGCGATCACTCAGGACACGCTCAATGAGCTCGTGCAGTACCTCGATCGAGACGACGTCGTCATCGACGGTGGCAACTCGTACTACCGCGACGACATGGCCCGCGCCACACAACTCTCCGATACCGGCGTGCACTATGTCGACTGCGGCACGAGCGGTGGGGTCTGGGGCCTAGAACGCGGCTACAGCCTCATGATCGGCGGCGAGGACGACGTCGTCGCGCGCCTCGACCCGATCTTTCGAACAATCGCGCCCGGAGCGGACGGTACCGCGACGACACCCGGGCGCACGCGCACCGACGGCACCGCGCCGTTGGGCTACCTGCACTGCGGACCCAACGGTGCCGGTCACTTCGTCAAGATGGTGCACAACGGCATCGAGTACGGGATGATGGCATCGATCGCCGAGGGTCTGAGCATTCTGAAGCACGCCAATATCGGTACGACGAACGTCGAAGCCGACGCCGAGACGACGCCGCTTCGCAGTCCCGAGTTCTACCAATTCGACTTCGATCTCGCCGAAGTGGCCGAGGTGTGGCGACACGGTTCGGTCGTCGGGTCGTGGCTGGTCGACCTGACCGCCGACGCCCTCGCTCGTTCACCGGAACTCTCTGAGTACAGCGGGCGAGTGTCGGACTCCGGTGAAGGTCGCTGGACGATTGAGGCCGCGATTGACGAGTCCGTGCCGACCCCCGTGATCAGCGCCGCCCTGTGGCAGCGATTCGAATCACGTAATCAGGGCGAATTCACCGCCAAAGTCCTTTCGGCCATGCGCGCGGAGTTCGGCGGACACGTCGAGAAGAGTTCGTAGCGTGCACCACGAGTTGCGCGAATTTCTCGACGCCGATGCCGTGGCGGCGGCGGCCGCCGACTACGTCGCGCAGTGCTCGCGTCGTTCCATCGAAGGCAAGGGATTCTTTACCTTCGCCGTGAGCGGCGGCCGAACGCCGTGGACGATGTTCGAGAAGCTGTCGCAGATGGACGTCGCGTGGTCCGACGTCGTCATCTATCAAGTCGACGAGCGCATCGCGCCCCTGGGCGACGTGACGCGCAATCTCACGAATCTCGAGCGAATTCTCGCCGAGTGCCGACCGACGATTGTGGCGATGCCGGTCAACGACGAGGATCTCGACGAAGCGACCGCGTCCTACGCCGTGCAGCTTCCCGAACGCTTCGATCTCGTCCACCTCGGTCTCGGTCCCGACGGTCACACGGCGTCACTCATCCCCGGTGACCCGGTGTTGGAAGTGCTCGATCGTCTCGTCGCGATTACCGGCGTCTATCAGGGTGAACAACGAATGACGCTGACCTACGAGGCCCTCTCTCGCGCCGACCAATTGCTCTGGCTGGTCACCGGCGCTGACAAGCGATCGGCACTGTCGCAACTGTTGCGTGGTGACCTTTCGATCCCGGCGGCCACGGTGGAAGCCGCATCGTCGCTCGTGATGGCCGACGTAGCCGCGATGAGACCATGAGCATCGATGACGAGAAACGCCTCGCCGCCGAAGCGGCCGCCGCGTTGATTCAATCCGGCACCCGTGTCGGACTCGGCACGGGCACGACGGTCGCCTTTCTGCTCGAAGCGATCGCGCGTCGCGGCGTCGTAGCTCGCTTCGTCGCGACGTCTCCGGAGACCGCGGACGCCGCTCGTTCGCTCGGCATCGTCGTCGAGCCATTTGACACGCTCGATCAACTGGACCTGGCGATTGACGGGGCCGATCAGATCGCGCCCGACGGGTGGCTCGTCAAGGGTCGCGGGGGCGCACACCTGCGAGAAAAAATCGTTGCGGCGTCCGCCACGCGATTCGTGATCATTGCCGACTCCTCCAAACGAGTGGCGTCACTGCACGCCCCGGTGCCGCTCGAGCTTCGTGCCTTCGGCCTACGGGCCACTCTTCGAGAGCTCGGCGACGTCACGCTGCGCGACGTCGGTCCCAGTCCCGACGGCGGCGTCCTCGCCGACTACTACGGCGACGTCGGCGATCCTCGAGAACTCGCCGAGCGCCTGGCATCGACACCCGGTGTGAGCGCCCACGGTCTCTTCGCACCCGAATTGGTGAGTGAGGTCATCGTCGCCACCGGTAAAACGGTGAGTAGCACAACCCTGGGAGGACCACGATGACGAAGACGCATTCGAGGATGCACGCCAAAGTGCCGCCGGATCATATATTCGTGATGTTCGGCGCCACCGGCGACCTCGCCAAACGCAAGGTCCTGCCGGGTCTGTTCCATCTCGCCGTCGCCGGGCTCCTACCCAAGAACTACCGGATCATCGGCTGCTCGCGCAAGAAGTCGGCCATGTCCGACGAGGACTTTCGCCGGCGCGCCTACGACGCGGTGTGCCAATTCGGATCGAACAAACCCGAAGGATCAGATTGGGAGCAGTTCGAGAAGAATCTCTCCTTCGCGTCCGCCGAAGAAGACGGCACGGGCGAACTCGTCGACGCGGTGGCGAGCGCCGAAAAGGAGATCGGTGGTCACGTGCAACGGCTCTTCCACCTGGCGGTGCCGCCGGGGGCGCTCCTCGGCATCATCGAGATGCTGGGAAAGACGGGACTCAACGAGGACACGAAGATCATCTGCGAGAAGCCCTTCGGTGTCGACCTCGCGTCGGCGCGCCGCCTCAACGCCGCGATCGCGAAATGCTTCGACGAGTCCCACGTCTTTCGCATCGATCACTTCCTCGGCAAGGAGTCGATTGACAACATCCTGGCCCTGCGATTCGCGAACGGTCTCTACGAGCCGATCTGGAATCGCCACTACGTCAGCTACGTCCAAATCGACGTGCCGGAGTCCATCTCCATCGAAGGTCGCGGCGCCTTCTTCGAAGAGACCGGGACCTTTCGCGACATGGTCGTCACGCACCTCTTGCAGGTGCTGGCCTTCGTCGCCATGGAACAACCGATCTCACTCGACGCCAAGCCGCTGCGCGATGAGATCAGCAAGGTCTTCGATTCGACCGCCCCGCTGAATCCCGCCCACGTCATCCGGGGTCAGTACGACGGGTACCTCGACGAACCCGGGGTGGCGCCTCACTCCCAGACCGAAACGTTCGTCGCGCTGCGCGCCGATATCGAGAACACCCGTTGGAAGGGCGTTCCCTTCTTCCTGCGTACCGGCAAATCGATGGCGCAAAGCCGACAGGTCGTCACGATCGGGTTCAAGGAGCCGGTCATGCGGATGTTCCCCGTTGACCACATGGAGGGCCAACGACACGGAAACGAGTTGGTCGCCGACTTCGCCGACCCGGGATCCATTCAGACGCACTTCTTGGCGAAGCAGCCCGGGCCGCAGATGCGTCTCGCGCCGGCCGTCATGACCTTTCGCTACGCCGACTCGTTCCAAACGGCCAACAACCTCGAGGCGTACGAATACCTGTTCCTCGAAGCCATGCTCGGTAACCAGGCGTTCTTCACGCGCTCCGACGGTATCGAGCGACAGTGGGAGATCGCCGCGCCGGTGTTGGCCAATCCACCAGAGGTTGAGCTCTACGAGCCTGGTTCGTGGGGTCCGGTCTCGATCGACCGGATCGTCGCGCCCGACCGGTGGTCCCTGCCTCGATGAGCCCGAAGATTCGACTGCTGCTCTCCGACATCGACGGAACGCTGGTGCCATCGGACAAGAAACTCACCGAACGTTCGATCAAGGCGATCAACGACCTGCGCGAGGCGGGCATCCTTTTCGCGATCACGAGTAGCCGTCCCCCGAGGGGTCTCAGTATGTACATCGAGCCTTTGAAACTGTCGACGCCCATCGCCGGGTTCAACGGAGGGATGATCATCGACCCCGAGGAGAACGTCCTCGAAGAACGAACGATCGACGACGACATCGTCACGACGACCATTGATTTCCTCGATGAGCACGACGTGACGACGTGGATCTATCGAGGCCAGGAGTGGTACGTCCGTGACCCGAACGGTCTCCACGTCGAGCATGAAGCCGAGGTGTGTGAATTTCGCCCACTGCCGGTGGCGAACTTCGACTCGGTGAGCGATGGCGTCGCCAAGATCGTCGGTGTGAGCGACGATCGGGATGCACTGACTCGAGCACAACGAGACCTACACGCCACGTTCGGCGCCGACCTCTCGGCGACGAACTCTCAGTCGTACTACCTCGACATCACATGTCCCCAAGCCAATAAGGGATTCGTGGTCGACTATCTCTCGGCGAAATTTGGCGTTCCCGTCGACCAAATCGCCACCATCGGTGACGCGCAAAACGACGTCTCCATGTTCGAACGTTCAGGATTCTCAATCGCGATGGGCAACGCCGACGACGAGGTGAAATCGTCAGCCAGTGACGTCACTACGTCGAATGAAGACGAAGGATTTGCGCGCGCCGTTCAACGATTCATCTTGTAACAACGACGCCTCTCGATTCAATTCACAATTCACAACGGAATTCGGTGCTCCTCAATTCACAACTCTGCGCAAAGACGTCTCCGCGAGCGCCATCAAAGAGAATTGTTAATCAAAACGACTGGTGTCACTATCCACCTCTTTAAGGTCGAAGCGCGAGATGATTGAGTCGTCGAAATTGTCATCGTGTCGGACTTCTTCGAAGGAGGATGTATGAGAGCCATCAAGAAATTGCTTGGTCTGTCGACGTCAAAAGCCCAGAACATCAGTCTGCTAGAGCCAACGTCGTTGGCCGCGTACGGACAGATGAGCGGCTCCCAGCAGTCCATGCTCGCCGAAGCGCTGGTCGCAGCGGCCAACGAGCGACGAAAGCTCGACAAGGCGTCGTAACCCTCCTCGAACTGAACCGGATCAGTCGTCCGACGTCGTTCGCAACGTTCGTCGCCGATTCGGCGGCACCGTCGA
>CALGFJ010000143.1 GCA_937881055.1 uncultured Acidimicrobiaceae bacterium
CGGTGGCCGAATCCTTCCAGTAACGCCTTGCCCTGCTTCACGGTCTCGATGTAGGCGGGGATGTTGTCGATGTTGCCGATCTTGTTCAGCATCTTGAGAACCGCTTCGTTCGCGCCGCCGTGACGCGGACCGTACAGTGCGGCGGTCGCCGCGGCGGTCGCCGAGTACGGGTCGCCGTGCGAGGAACCCACGACGCGCATCGCGGTCGTGCCGCAGTTCTGCTCGTGGTCCGCGTGCAAGATGAACAAGACGTCGAGGGCGTGCGCCAGCACCGGGTCCGGCTCATAGCGAGGCTCGGCGACCTTCCACATCATCGAGAGGAAGTTCTCGGTGTAACCCAGGTTGTTGTCCGGATAGACGAACGGCATGCCGACCGAGAAACGGTGGGCCGCGGCCGCGAGCGTGGGCATCTTCGCGATGAGGCGCACGACTTGGCGGTGCAGGATCTCCGGGTCGTCCAGGATCTTCGCGTCCTTGTAATACGTCGAGAGCGCGGCGACGGCCGAGACGAGCATGCCCATCGGGTGCGCGTCGTAGTTGAAACCTTCGAGGAAGCGTTTGCGAACGTTCTCGTGAATGTACGTGTGGTGCGTGACCTCTTCGCGCCACGCGGTCGACTGGGCTTCGGTCGGCAACTCCCCGTAGTTGAGCAGGTAGGCGACTTCTAAGTACGTGGAGTGCTCGGCGAGTTGTTCGATCGGGTAGCCGCGATAGCGCAGGATGCCCTTGTCGCCGTCGACGAAGGTGATGGATGACTCGGCGGCCGCGGTGTAGAGAAATCCGGGGTCGTAGAACCAGATGCCGGGCACGGCTTTGGAGAACTCCGTGGCGGCAACGCCACCCCGGTCGATGGGAATCTCTCGAGTTTCACCAGTGCGGTTATCGGTCACGGTAATGGACTCAGACACAATTCCTCGATTCTTTATGGGGGCCAGCCCATCGTATGCGAACTCGCCGGTAAGGCCATCCTTTCAAGAGTGACCGGACGGTGACAACTCAACCGGCTGGTAGGGCACCGGGGGGTGACATCTCGACTCGGTAACTCCGAGAACGCGTCAGGTTCGCCGACGCCGCAGCTCCAGTTAACCGGACGTCGAGCGTGGCACGCTCGCTCGGCACGACGGCGATCCCTTGGGGCGCGAAGGCGTAGGACTGCAATGGGGCCAGCGCGACGTGAAAGCTCTGGTGCTGGGCGGGGAGCGGTCCGTTGGTCGGTGTCATCGAGACTTCCAGCGTGACCTCTTGTTCGACGAATCCGGTGTTCACGACCGAGACACCGAGCTCGATCGTCGTCACCGGCGGGAGAAGCAGAATGCCTCGTCGTGCCGGCAACGGCGCGGGCACGACCGATACCGCCGCGATGCCGATGCCGCGCACGACCGCGAGAGACGCTGACGCCGTCAGATTCGTGACACCACTCGTCGCGAATAGCGTCGCGCTGGAATCGGTCAACGCGTCCAGTCGCGCGGCGCCGGGCTCGTGGCGCAACGCGAAACGGTCCCGGTTCCATGTCGTGGCCGTTGCCATGAGCGTTTGGGCCGGAGTACTGGCTCGTGTGGCGTCGGCGTCTTGCGTCGGAGTCGGCAGCGTGAGACTACGGGTGACTCTCGAGATGATCGACTGGTAGTCGTCAACACGCACTTCGGTGAGATCGGCGATCTTGTTGTTTATGTCGTGAGCCAATTTCGGCCGCCGCAACATAACGGCCGCCGCCGTCCACGAAGGCAATTGCTGATCGAGTTGCAGTAAGCGCGCGTCGAATTCCGGACGCGAGAAGGTCGGACCATTTTGCAAGAGCCGCGTCATGCGCAGGTCGAATTGATTCTCCTGCTGGATCAACGTATTGGCGAGGCCCGCGAAGCTCCGATCCTCGCTGCGCTGGGCCGTGATCGCTCCGTGCGCCGCTCGCGACACGTCCCTCGCGAAGACCAGAACCACGAGTGTCACGGCCAACGCGATGAGGAGAAACAGCGAATGTCGGCGACGCTGCGCGCGTGTACGTGCCACGAATCTAGAACTTAGCCTTCTCGGATTTTCCTACTCGTCGTCGAAGATGTCGAGCTCGAGTATCTCCGACGAGCCCTCGGGGAGTGCGTTCTCCTCGTCGGTCCCCCACTTGCTCTCGTTCAATGGGCTCGTCAGTCGATCGACCGACGCGAGTTCGGGCAGGTCCTTCGCGCGGCGCGCACCACCGAAGGCGCGGAGGTTCTTCGCCGCCGGTATGAGACGACCCTCGATGGAACTCAGCATCACGTTGTAGTCGCGAACCACCGTGTCGATTGACTTGCCCATCTTGGCCACTGGCTCAGCGACGTTTCGAATCCGGTCGAAGAGCTTGCTCGCGTTGTCAGCTATCTGTTCGGCGTTCGCGACGATCTGTTGTTGATGGACGATGAAGCCAACCGACCACAACAAGGAGAGAAGGTTCGTCGGACCCACGATGACGACGCGCTCGTTCGCGGAAAAGGCGAGGAGATCGGGGTCGGCGTCGAGGGCGGCCGACATCGCAAAGTCACTGGGAATGAAACACACGACGAACTCGGGCGCCGGTGACACGGCCTCCCAGTAACTCTTCTCCCGAAGGGCCTTCACGTGAGCGCGTAGGTCACGAGCGTGCTTCGACTGCAACTCGCGCCGCGCGTCAGCGTCCTCCTCGTCCAGTGATCGCTCGAAGGCGTCGTAGGGAAACTTCGCGTCGACCGCGAGCCGGATGCCGTTGGGCAGATTGACGACGCAGTCGGGACGGAGCGAGCGCCCTTCGTCGTTCGACGCGGAGACTTGTAATTCGTAGTCGATGCCCTGACGTAGTTGTGACGCGTTCAACACGTTGGCGAGTTGGATCTCGCCCCACGCGCCTCGCT